>DASQJI010000762.1:0-2739 GCA_035631175.1 Parafilimonas sp. | reverse complement strand
GTTACTGCTTCCAGTGATTCCGGTCCTATTATTGATGACAATATTTTTTGTTTTCACCTTGTATTCGCAGGATCCACTAAAAAGCACTGATATCGGAACGGGTTCGGTGGGATTAAGTTCCGTATGGTATAAGGGTTCGGTGGAACTCTTGAGGATATCCACATGGGTTTGATAAAGTATTTTTTTATTTTGATATCATAATCAGTTTGTAATCTATTTGTAATAAGAAGTAATAAATTTTTAATGCGGGCTCAATGGGACTAATAACAAATTTGACTATTTAAATGGCCCAATCCTAACGCAAAGTTAGTATGGATACAAACAAAATATGCGTGATAGATCGATAACCGTAAGAAAGAATGTCCTAATTTCTATAAAAATTTTATATCTTCATAAAACACGACATTTCTGAAGTTTGGATTATAGGTGCATTTCTATATCCATAAATGATTCACAAATCTTTCTATCTTATGCACCAGTTAATATCTTAATATTCATCAGTGACTTTCGAATCTTCCAAGCATGGATAAGTTCTTGAATGGATATTTTAATATAAACTCAATGCAGAAATTGCTGCATGAATTAACTAGTTTTAGCAGTTTAGACCCGTTATTGATAGTCATTTTCCGTTAATTCTTGATTTTGTCTATTAACACCAAATTTAAATATTAATCTACATATTTGAAAATATGATCGGGTCCGTAATAACAGTAGATAGCATAAGTGAATTACGTGCTATAAATGGAAAAATAATTCAAGATTCATTTAAATTAAATGTGACAGATATTGTAAAAGGTCATACCTCCATAGGAGATGGTGGTGGAGGTAATTTTGTGTGGAATCCTTCTTCTACAAAAGATAATAATGGAACGGTCATTGAACCCACGGATCGATCTGTTGTAATTGGTGGGATTCCTAAAGAACTTGAAGTGAATCAATTTAGTGTTAGTTCAATGAAAGCCGTGGGTATGTTCGTGACGAAACTGGAGTATCTATAAATGAAACCCTTTTGCTTAGGCTTAGTGCTGGCAGCGTTCATACTCGTTCCAACTACAGCAATGGGACAAGTTGTGAACATGACTGCAGTAAACAATACGCTTGCGAATTCTACTATGGGTACCAATACAACGACGACCAACTCGAAGTGCTCGTCGAACCAGATCGACATCGGCGGCACGTGCACGAGCAAGGCCGAGGTGTCGAAGCAGATCATCTCGATCACGCAGGGCGTCATGCAGAAGGAGGACGCCAAGGGGGTGCTCCTGCGCGTCGACGTCGACAACGGCACCGTCGTCAAGACGGGTCTCGGGGATTCCCAGGAGGGAGTGCCGGCGACGCCGGACATGAAGTTCCGTCCCGGCTCGATGGCGATCCCCATGCTCACGACTCTGGTGCTGCAGCTGCAGGAGCAGGGCAAGCTCAGCCTCGACGACACCCTGTCGAAGTGGTTCCCGCAGTACCCCAACGCCGACAAGGTGACGCTGCGGATGCTCTCGAGCGTCACCTCCGGCTACCCCGACTACATCCAGGAGAACCCGCCCTTCCAGGCGGCGCTGCTCGCGGAGCCGTTCCGCCACTGGACGGACGACGAGCTGCTGCAGTACGCGTTCGCGCAGTCGATCGTCTGCGACCCGGGCGCATGTTTCCACTACGCGCACACCAACTTCATCATCCTCGGCAACGTTGTCGAGAAGATCACCGGGAAATCGATCACCGAGCTCTTGCAGCAGAAGTTCCTCGGTCCGCTCGGGCTCACCGAAACGAATATCACGAAGCTCCCGGCCATCCCTTCACCCGCACTCCACGCGTACACGTCGGAGCGCGGTGTCTACGAGGAGTCGACTGGATGGAGCCCGTCGTGGGGCCTCGGCGACGGACTCATCATGACGTCGACGCTGCGCGACATGACCACGCTCATCAAGGCGGTCGGCACCGGCAAGCTGCTCTCGAAGGAGTCAGCGAGCGAGCAGGTCGAGGATCTGTCGAAGGGCCTGCCGGGTGCGCCTGGGCAGATCGGCTACGGACTTGGGGTCGCCGTCGGCAATGGGTGGGTGTTGCAGAACCCGGTCTTCAACGGATACGAGGGGATTGCCGCGTACCTGCCGTCGCAGCAGCTCTCGATCGTGATCGACAACACGCACGGCCCGAACGCCGCGGAGGGCACGAGCATCGCCACCGACATCTTCAAGGCACTCGCTGCGTACCTGGCCCCAACTTTACCCTCAACAGTCAAGGATCGTTAATCATAGGATCTCAATTGTGAATATGAAAACAGAAAAAGATTTGTTTTAAAAAGATGAAGATTAGGAATTTCCCTACATCTTATACAGCCCCACATCGCTACTATAAATAGTAGCGGGTTCGGTGGCGAGACAAATTTGACTCAGTTAGTCCACCCATGGGATATCCTAGTATGGCCATCAAATCCGTTGTGACTAATTATGATACAGGTGCCTAATTAAATAATAATAGTGTTGTTATAATTATGCTGTAAGAAATGGTAACCTTTGTATTATTACTATTCTGACTTTCTATCAATCTTTCCCTTTCCAATAGCATCAGCGAACTTATTGCAGTCAGAAGAGCTGAGTAGTTTTATGACATCCGTTTGAATATGTGGTGAATTTGTTTCAGATAATAGGCCTTTATCATCGTCTTTGATATAGAACTTGAAAATATATCTTCAAAGACTCATGATATTAGGTTCCTATCTTCTGAGGTGATTCCCAAACATCGTGT
>DASQJI010000761.1:0-5722 GCA_035631175.1 Parafilimonas sp. | reverse complement strand
CCACCCAAACCTTAGTTTAAAAAATCCCTTATCTTGTATAAACTTTCAAACCAAAAACTTTATTATGAAACTTTCAACTAAAATCGGGCTGGCTATCATGCTATCTGCATTTTCTTGCACGAAAGAGGGTGGCCATATTAGTTCTCGTACTAGCACGCAATCCCTTAATAATTCTGTAACAACTAAAGTGCATGTGGGCGATACTCTTGGAGGAGGGATTGTATTCTATGTTGATTCTACCCGGGTTCACGGTCTCATTGCTGCTGTTGCAGACCAGGGAAGAATAAGATGGTACAATGGAGCATTTACCGTAACCGGAGCAAAAGGGAAAAAAATAGGCACAGGTGCTGACAATACACAAGAAATAATAAACTCACAGGGGGCCGGCGGATATGCTGCAACGCTGTGTGTAACTTATCGAGGCGGAGGCTATACTGATTGGTTTTTACCATCGAAAGCAGAACTTGGCCAATTATATAAGCACAAAGATGTGATCAACGGTTTAAGTAATTTCTTTTATTGGAGTTCAACCGAAGTTGATAGCACTAAAGCATGGAGTATGTCTTTCTATAGTGGGACTTACAGCGAGAAAAGTAAAGGCGGGCAGTTAGATGTACGAGCTATCAGAACCTTTTAATTGGGTTACCCAAATACATGACGGTTCCTGTCCAGTGCAGCAGAACGCCGTGATCTTCGCAACAAATAAATTCTCTTTGTTTATCATGCCGATCACTGTTGAGAACACTGCATCGGTTTCACCGAATTCATTGGTGCCTGTTAACAACCGATCTGCCTCCAATATTTGATGATGCTGATTCATCTTAATCAAGCTTACTATTTAATCAAGCTTATATTTCTGAGATTTGTTAAGTATGAAGAAATAAATGTGAGGACAGATTCGCGACCCTGCCGTCTTTATTCCCATACCTTCAACTGTCAGCGATTAAGTTTAATCGCGGCGATAGTTTCGAAAAGTGCACCTAAAAAAATTAATAAGGCCGAATAATATCAGTCAATAAAAATCCCAACGCAACCCGGCCCGAATTTCTGCTTTCAAAAACTAAATGACAAATAGAAAACCATTTCAGTCATTTAAAAACCGTCTTTATAAAATCTTTATGCAGTCCATAGAGAGTTTTATACAATCTTTATACACGCCCCACTAATTTTACGTGTTCAATTAAGATAATAATTGCTAAACTTATTTTTTAAGATCAATAAATCGCTACAATACATTATTGCTATTGGTTTAGTATGTTTTGTAGCATCTGTTTGTTACTTTCTTTCTGTTTATATCGGCTATAAAGTGATTGCGCTTATTCTTCTGGTCGCAGTTTCTTTGATCGCCATGTTTTTTGATATTGTGCCTGTACTGGTCTCGGCCATATTAAGCGCCTTGATTTGGGATTTCTTCTTTATTCCGCCCCGTTTCAACTTAACAGTCGCAGCCGGCGAAGATTCTCTCCTTTTACTCATGTATTTTGTAATTGCGCTGGTGAATGCATCGCTGACGTTTAAAATTCGGCAAATAGAGAAGAAGGCAAGTGAAAAGGAAGAAAAAGAAAACGCTATTAAACTTTATAATACGCTTCTTAATTCACTTTCACATGAATTACAAACACCCATAGCAACAATTATCGGAGCTACAGATGCTTTAAGGGACAGAGAAACAAAACTTTCAAACGAAAATAAAAATGAGCTGGTAAATGAAATTTCGATAGCTTCTTTAAGACTGAATGAACAGGTGAAAAACCTGCTGAATATGTCAAGACTCGAATCCGGCTTTCTGCAGCTTAAAAAAGATTGGTGCGACATTAATGAGCTTATTTACTCAGCAGTAAACAAAGTGCATCTTAAGGTGTGTAATCGTAAAATTCAGATTGCGGTGCCGGAAAACTTTCCACTCTTCAAACTTGATTTTGGCATCATGGAACAGGTAATTTATAACCTACTCACGAATGCGTTTCAATATACTCCATGCAATTCAACAATTTCCATTGCGGTTAATTATAGCAATATTGTCAAGGGCCACTTTGATGTAGACGAGAATGTCAGCATTGTTCACAGGGATTCAGTTTCAACAAAAATGACCATTATCATTTCCGATAACGGGCCTGGCTTCCCGGAAAAAGACATAAACAAAGTGTTTGATAAATTTTATCGCCTGGATACTTCGCGAACCGGAGGTACCGGCCTTGGCCTGTCCATCGTGAAAGGTTTTATAGAGGCTCATAAAGGAACAATAGAGCTTACGAATAATGTGCATGGAGGTGCCAGGTTTAAAATTCAACTTCCTGCTGAAGTGTCTTATTTAAACAGGCTAAAAAATGAATAAGGCCGAAATATTAGTAGTCGATGATGAGCCGCAGATCAGAAAGTTGTTAGAAATTACTTTGCAGGCAAATGATTACAAAGTATCTGAAGCCGCTACCGCTAACGAAGGTTTGATAATGGCCGCTAATCATCCGCCTGACCTTGTTCTCCTCGATTTGGGCTTGCCGGATGAAAATGGTCATTCCGTTTTACAAAAATTACGCGAGTGGTATAACAGGCCCATAATTATTCTTTCTGTGCAGAGCAGCGAAGAAGATATTATAAAAGCACTGGATAATAGTGCAACGGATTACCTCGTAAAACCATTTCGCACTGGAGAACTGCTTGCACGCATTCGTTCTGCGCTACGCAAAGCAGCTTCCGAAGAAAATAACCCGGTGCTCATTTTTGACGATCTGCAAATTGACCTGGCAGCAAGAACAGTGAAACGAAAAAATGAACTGATCAAACTCACGTCAACCGAATATCACCTGCTTGCCTTGTTTGCAAAAAACGAAGGAAAAGTTTTAACGCATCATCATATTCTCCGGCAAGTCTGGGGGCCTGGTTTTACGCTGGAAACACAGTACCTGAGAGTATTCATTGCCAACCTGAGAAAAAAGATTGAAGACAATCCAAATCAACCGAAATATATTATTACTGAATCCGGCGTTGGCTATCGGTTTATTGCAAGAGAATAGCTCTAAAAAAATGCAGCAAACATGATATTGATTCGCCATCGGCGAGACGACCACTCATTTTAGACAATGTAGTAATTGCCTTCGTGAAGTGCATTCGCCTGGTATACGCGGTCATTTCAAAATTGAGATCAAATTGTAAAGATCATCCGTGAATAAAAGTCTTAACAGGGTAACAGCAGCAGGCTTACTGGTTGCACTTGGAATAATCTATGGCGATATCGGGACATCGCCGCTGTATGTTTTTGATGAAATAGTTAAAGGAAGAATTATTAATGACAACCTGATAATCGGCAGTTTGTCCTGCATCATTTGGACGCTAACATTGCAAACAACCATAAAGTACGTCATCCTAACATTAAAAGCTGACAACAGAGGTGAGGGTGGAATATTTTCTTTATATGCATTGGTACGTCGTCAAAAAAAATGGCTCGTTCTTCCGGCTATGCTCGGAGGTGCGGCCTTACTGGCTGATGGAATGATCACACCACCGATTTCTGTTACGTCGGCAATAGAAGGCTTACGCCAGATCTACCAGATACCGATGTTGGTACATATCTCCGGCAAGACGATAGTTATTATCGTTGTGTCTATTCTCGCACTTTTATTTTTTTCGCAGCAATTTGGTACCGCTTCCATCGGAAAGTTTTTTGGTCCCATCATGTTGATCTGGTTTTCCATGCTCGCAATTTTAGGAGCGTTTCACTTGTCCGATGATCTTTTTATTTTAAAAGCATTAAGCCCGCACTACGCTTTTGAACTTCTTACCGTTTATCCACAGGGGTTCTGGATACTTGGCGCAGTTTTTCTTTGTACCACCGGCGCAGAAGCGCTGTACTCAGATCTTGGACATTGCGGGAGGGGAAATATTCGTATCTCCTGGATTTTTGTAAAAACGTGCCTGGTGCTAAACTATCTTGGCCAGGGCGCCTATCTTTTATCTCATTTTAAGGGGCAAACTTTTGATACGGATACATTGAAAGTGCTTTACAGTTTAATGCCAAACTGGTTCCGGCTCATTGGAATTATGATCGCGACGACAGCAGCAATAATTGCCAGCCAGGCGCTGATATCCGGTTCATTCACACTGATCTCGGAAGCGATTCGTTTGAATCTTTGGCCAAAGATGAAAATTAAATATCCAACTGAAGCGCGCGGGCAGTTGTTTATTGGAGGTATAAACGTTTTATTATTTCTTGGTTGTTGTGGCATCGTGTTATTTTTTAAGAACTCAACCAACATGGCGGCAGCATACGGCTTAGCCATAACTATTTGCATGATCAGTACCTCAATTTTATTTGCAAATTTTCTCGTGAGCAGGCGAATACGACCGTGGTGGATCTATTTGTACCTGGTAGTTTATTTGACAATTGAATTGTCTTTTTTAACTGCCAATCTGCAAAAGTTCCCGCATGGAGGTTACGTTACACTCATCATCGGCGGAGGCTTGTTTTCAGTAATGTATATATGGTACAGAAGCAGGAAGATCAAAAACAGGTATGTGGAATTTGTTCGAATTGATGACTATATATCAATGATCCAGGAATTAAGTAACGACCGGATGGTACCGAAATATTCAACTCATCTTGTGTTTATGACAAGCGCCAATAATCCGAGGGAAATAGAACATAAGATCATTTATTCGATCTTAAATAAAAAACCCAAGCGTGCCGATATTTATTGGTTCGTACATGTTGATACATTAGACGATCCTTATACTTCAGAGTACAGCGTCGATCATATTATTCCCAATGATATCATACGAATCGAATTCAGGCTGGGTTTTAGAGTTCAACAGAGAATAAATCTTATGTTTCGAAAAGTCGTCGAAGAACTGGTAGCAGGCAATGAAGTAAATATTACCAGCCGGTATGAAAGCCTTGAGCGCAATAATATAGTGGGAGATTTCCAGTTCATAGTTATGGAAAAATATTTGTCAAGCGACAATGAATTGCCCTTTTTTGAAAGAGTGATTATGAAATTGCATTTCTGGTTAAAGGATGCAAGTTTAAGTGAAGAGCGTGGATTTGGACTCGACCCAAGTTTTGTCACCCTCGAAAAATTTCCGCTTATGGTCTCTCCTGTCACCGATATCAAATTGAAAAGAGTTGAATAATTGAAACTGAAATTGGACATGGTTCTAATTTTAGTTTTTTTATTGCCGATGAAAGCTTAGTCGGATATCACGTCCTGGTATGACCGAAGCCGGGCACGGAGTAAAATAACGCCTGAAATAAGAAAATGCTTCCGCCAAACGTTTAAGCCATATAACAAATTCTTATTAGCTTACGCCTTTTGATGTATACCTGTTCCCGAAAATATCTTTTGTACCTGGCGTGTTCAGTTATGCTCGCGGCTATTTCCTGTAAAAAAAATGATTCATCGATCGTACCCGACAACGACGCGATCAAATATTATCCTTTAGCTACCGGAAAGATCTGGATCTATCGACTGGACTCAACAACGACACCGCCTTTTGGTACATCACTCATCGTTCGTAGCTATCATTTAAAGGACAGCATGGGAGCTTCTTTCCCGGACAACGCAGGTCGCGAATCGTGGCCGGTGTATCGCTTCATTACCGATACACTCGAACAAAACCCGTGGCGCAGTTTGTCGACTTACTACGTGACGCCAGTTGAAAAAAACATCGAAGTTGTTGATGATAACAACTTACGTTTTATCAAACTGGTAACTCCCGTTAAGGAAAA
>DASQJI010000760.1:0-2266 GCA_035631175.1 Parafilimonas sp. | reverse complement strand
AATCGGCGTTATAAAAGACCCGGGAGAGATCGATGCTGTCGGTCACCGCGTGGTACATGGCGGCGAAAGCTTTGCAGCTACAACGATCGTCACAAGAAAAGTGAAAGAAGAGATCAAAAAACTTTTTCCTCTTGCCCCGTTACACAATCCCGCCAATTATCTCGGAATAGAAGTGGCTGAAAAAATTTTTTCAAAAGCGAAACAGGTAGCCGTCTTTGATACAGCGTTTCATCAAACACTGCCTGAAAAAGCATTTCGTTATGCGATCCCGAAATCCTTTTATACAGATCTTCATATACGAGCGTACGGTTTCCATGGCACGAGCCACAAATATGTCAGCGAAACGGCGATGGAACATTTAAATAACCGCGCTGCAAAACTGGTCACGCTCCATCTCGGAAATGGCTGCAGTATGACTGCCGTGAAGAATGGAACATCAGTGGATACGAGTATGGGCTTTGCGCCATTGAATGGATTGATCATGGGAACCCGCTCCGGCGATATCGACCCTTCGATGATTTTCCATTTGATCAAGCTTGGCTACGACCCGCAAGAGGTGAACACATTGCTTAATAAAAAAAGCGGCATGTTAGGGCTAACCGGTTTTAGCGATATGCGCGATATTGATAACGCGGTGCAGCAAGGGAACAAGGACGGAGACCTCGCCCTCGAGATGTATGCGTATCGCATAAAAAAATACATCGGCTCCTATGCCGCGGTACTTAACGGTCTCGATGCGATCGTGTTTACGGGAGGAGTAGGTGAAAACCACGTAAATACTCGCCATCGGGTGTGCAGTGAAATGGATTTTTTGGGTGTCCGCCTGGATGAAGAAAAAAATAACCGGCGATCAACAGGAGTCAGGGAAATAAACAGCGATGATTCCCCGGTAAAAATTTTGATAGTCCCCACAAACGAAGAGCTTGAGATCGCGAAACAATGCTATGCGTTGTTGAAAAAGGCTTAGAAATTCGCGACCTTTTGCAAATGGGTGTCGATTTATTGAATCCGCGGATTTCATGCGGGGTTAATCAGCTTTCGCCCCTTCGGGGCTGGTAATTGGAGCACAACGGACACAATGGTGGCACGAAGGTCACGGCGCGAGACGACGTGCAAAGTATCGGAAAGCGGAGATGCTCTGTGCAACATTGGTTAATCGACGGATTTCATCCGGGGTTAACCAAATCTCGCCCTTCGGGGCTGGCTGTTGGAGCACAACGGACACAATGGATACACGAAGAACACAACGCGAGGACAAGCCGCAAGGTATCGGAAAGCGGAGATGCTCTGTGCAACTGCGTGATAAACTCTGCGCAACTCTGTGGTTTAAAAAATTGACACATACAAGAGTTCATTACAGAAGGTGCGCAGATGCGTCCAAAAATTGTGCAACACAAAACAACACAACGTTCACTCTATCAGGAATCGTTGTGTAAGTCGCTTCGTTATGGCCTTCGCGACCCACAAAAATTTCTTGACGCATCGATAGCCTGGATATTAAATTTTACTGCCATCGGTAACGACATCTTCGACGATCATCATACTAAATTTCTAACTTTATCGGTCACAAAAAACAGCAAGGTTTTTGCTGAAAATTCACTCCACACAAAAATTAAAATCAATGAAACAAAATCCTGTAGTGCATTTTGAAATGCCATATGAAGACAGCGAGCGCCTTACAAAATTTTATTCAGAGGCCTTTGGATGGCAGATGCACAAATTCGGTTCCGAAATGGGCGATTATGTAACCGCCGGCACAACGGAAACAGACGAGAACAGGATGGTAAAAACACCGGGCGCTATTAACGGAGGCTTTTATCCTAAGAAAGCGCCGGGTGCTGCACCAAATCCGTCGGTCGTAATTGCTGTAGACGATATCAACGATGCGATGAAGAGAGTTCGTGATGCGGGTGGTAATGTTCTCGGCGAGCCGGTTGAGATCCCCGGTGTCGGCCACTATGTTTCATTCACCGATACTGAAGGCAACCGCGAGCCTTTTGCAGCCGTTAAACATGTAACGATAGACAGATATCGGTTGCGTTCGAAATTGACGGTCGACATCTAAATTTTCAGCAACCAATTTTTCAATCTTCATGTGCTTGGGCGCATCTACCCTCCCATTGCCGGCGCTGAAAGGCAGTACTAGCTTTCGCGCATCGCGGTGATCATTAACGAGAACATCAACTTAAAAAGTAGAGTATCCCTAACAAGAAAAAAAGGGCGACAAGAACGAGTGAAAACGTGTTTTGAAGCTTTTTCTGTCTCA
>DASQJI010000759.1:0-11673 GCA_035631175.1 Parafilimonas sp. | reverse complement strand
TTTTTGTCAGTAAAGTAATACTGACTGATGATCTTGTGTCTCTGATTGTCTGGTCATGCACTCCGCGCCAGTTCCTGCCATAACTCTTGGCTCAGGAAGCCACAACGAGACGACAGACAAGAATGTATTCAGGGGAGTCTTCTGCGGGTGTTTTTCTAGGTACCACGCGTTGTGCGCCGCCAAACAGCAGGACAAACCGCACCTTGCGCAGGTTTTGCAGAGGAGCACAAACATTGGCAGCAGGTTGACAGCACTGCAAGACTGTGCGACGAGCTCGAGCTGAATGCGAGCTGCTGAATACGGACGTGCGATGAATTTCATGGCATAATTTTTCTGCCTTAGCGTGGTATCTGTTAACCTTAAAAACACCATTGTATGTTTTATCATGTAAAAGAATTGCAGTTTAATGCAAGGGTTTCAAAGCCAGACCCTGCCTTCGCAACATTATTATTAGAGCAATTTGGCGGCGCAAATGGGGAATTGGCGGCGGCGCTTCGTTATTTCGCCCAGGCTTTCGGGGCAAAAAATCCCTATCCTGACAAATATGATTTACTTATGGACATTGCTACTGAAGAATTTAGTCACCTTGAAATTGTTGGCGCTACTATTCAAATGTTATTAACGGGTATCAATGGCGATCTGAAAAACGCAGCAGATAATGCTGAAATTATGCAACTGCTTAACGGCAAGGCTGCGAAAGAAGATATGATACACAAAGGGATGATTGCGCCACAGTTTTTGGTGGGAAGCGCTGGAACTCCGTGCTATACCAATAGCCAGGGCGTGCCATGGACGGCTGCATACATAAACGGCGACGGACAAGGTGATCTAACGTCTGATCTTCGTTCTGATGTAGCTGCAGAAACACGTGCTAAATTAGTTTATGAATACCTGCTGCAGTTTACAGACGATCCTTATGTAAAGGAAACACTACGTTTTCTAATGACAAGAGAAGTAGCGCATTTTCAGATGTTTGAAGCAGCACTGGAAACAATTCAGCCAAACTTTCCCCCCGGCATTTTGCAAAGCGATCCGCGATACAGCAATTTATATTTCAATATGAGCACTGGTAATGATTTTCGTGGCGATTGGAATGAAGGGCAAAGTTCAAGACTGAACGAAACATTCCAGTTTATAGAAGATCCGGTTGCGCATGTGATGCAAACAAACGGTCTTCTAAACCAGGAAGCAACAGGTACAGACCGTGATGAAAACTCTGTACAAAAAGCAAATAAAGCATTAAGTGAACTGCGTAGTGAAGAAATAAATATGGCTTCACCTATAAATAAAGCGCAGCAATGGACTGATTCTTTTTCAGGTAACGGAAATGAAAACGGCAGCAGCACAAAACAAAAGACTATATTAAAAACTAAAACAAAAGCTAGCAGTGCCAGCGCAAAAAAATCAGGCAAAAAAAGATAGTATTGAGTTATTACAGAAAGTGGGGAATGTGCAAATTACCTATTACACAGATCCGCTTTGCTGCTGGAGCTGGGCATTTGAACCTGAGTGGCAAAAGTTAAAGCTGGCGCTTGGTGAAAGGTTGAAATACCGCTATTGCATGGGCGGGCTTTTACCTTCATGGAAGAATTATCATGATGTCTTTAATTCAGTTAGCCGCCCGGTACAAATGGGGCCTGTATGGATGCATGCTGCAGAAGTCACCGGCATCAAAATACAGAACGATATATGGGTAAAAGACCCGCCTGCTTCCTCTTATCCTGCGTGCTTCGCATTTAAATGTGCGGAATCTCAATCTGCTGATGCAGGTGAAAAATATTTGCAATTTTTGCGCAGCGCATGCATGCTAGAGAGTAAAAACATTGCAAAAAAAGATGTTTTATTTGAGTTAGCGTTTGAACTTGCGAAGGATAAAAAGATCAAGTTTAATTACACCCAGTTCGAAAGGGATATGGCAAACAACAGATCGCTTGATGCTTTGCGAAAAGATTTGAATGAAACAGCCTCATTTCACATTACACGATTTCCTACACTTGTAATAAAGACTCAGGCCGGCAACGCAAAATTGATAACCGGTTACAGTAAATATGAACGGCTGGGCAGGGTTATTACAAGCTGAAACTTTTTACTTACGCTTTTGCGACCGGGAGCAATGCAAATTGGTTTGCTCTTTTCTGACGTAACAAGAAATTGGCTGCGTCTAATTAATGGCACGATATTCATATCATAAGTTGAAAATATATACTTATGGCAACATCAAACAAAAAGTCTTCGACACGCAAAAGCAACAACTCTAATTATAAGGCTGGCATAGCATCTGAAGATTCTATGCTGAAAGAATTCTTTATAGATGAATTGAAAGATATATACTGGGCAGAAAAGCATATTGTAACTACGTTACCTAAAATGCAGAAGGCTGCCACGTCTGAAGAATTAAAGAATGCTTTTGAAACGCATACACAACAATCGCAAGAGCACGTAGCGCGCCTTGAACAGGCGTTTGAACTATTAGGTGAAAAAGCACAGGCAAAAAAATGTGATGCTATGGCTGGTATTATTGAAGAAGGAAAAGGCATTATTGAAGAGACAGAAAAGGGAACTGCAACAAGAGATGTCGGACTCATACTATCTGCCCAAAAAGTAGAACACTATGAAATTTCTACTTATGGCGGTTTAGCCCAACTAGCAACCACATTAGGGTTAACCGAAGTTGCCGATATTTTAGCGCAAACTTTGGCAGAAGAAAAAGAAACCGATGAATTGCTTACCCAGTTAGCCGAATCAGGTATAAACTACCAAGCCGCGGAGGAAGTAGAATAAAACGTTTTACCTATGTATAACTAAGCCATGCGTTGCGTGGCTTAGTTATGTTTATACATGGCCCCTACTTTTCTTCTGCACCTATTATAATTGTGGATGACGACGATGATGGTTATAGGTAAAGGAAATAATGGACGAATTAAATGTTGGCTTGCCCGTTTTATTTTTTAAAAGAGGTGATCAATTAATCGATTATTTGAATTCCAACAAACCTTCGCCGTTCCTTATTATCTGCGATGTAAACTTACCCAAGATGGACGGTTTTATTCTGCGAGAACGAATAATCAAAGATTCATCTATACGCCAGGCAAGTATCCCTTTTATCTTTTGGTCCGGTACTGCAACTAAACAGCAGGTGAAAAGAGCCTATGAACTATCTTCGCACGGCTTCTTTATAAAAAAAACTCTTCGCAAGGTTTAAAAAAGGTTTTTTGGGATATCATTTCTTACGGAGAGCAAAGTGAAACGCCGGCGCATATGCATTATCGAATAATTCAGCAATAAATGTTTTTATGTTTGGCGGCTTTTCGAGGGAGCCATTTAACATGTTACGAAATCGGACTGGCCGCGTCGTTGCAGCCTTTCTATTAAACGATTATTTATTGCGTAATCGACGGGCGATATGAAGTATCCCAATAAGAAATTATCCTTGATAGTATTTGCTGAATTTCTTTAACGCTGTTTGGTTTCTTAAAATAGCCCTGTATATTTAGTGAATAGGCGTTGTTTACTACTTGCTCACTGCCCGATGTGGAGAGAAATAAAAACGGAATTGATTTAAAGCGTAATGCTTCATTTTCGTTGATCTTTCGGCGTAAAGTAATACCATCCATCACGGGCATATTAATATCACAGAGAATAAAAAAAACCTGGCCGTTGAACGACTGCAGATAAGTCAACGCATCTCTTGAGCTGTTGAAGACAATGAGCTGGTTTTTGATGTCTAAATGTTGAAACCCGATTTTTAATAACTCGCAATCCTCTTCATCGTCATCAATGATTATAATAGGATCGAGTTTCATTGTGAGAATTTTTGGAGGATCACTAAGATATCATTTTTTTAAAGACGATTACTTAAAATGATAACAGTCGCGCCTCAATGGATCTCGTAGAGTAATTACAATAATTTCCAATTCCCCTGCTTTATCCGAAGGTTTCAGATTTTTCAAGGGGGCAGTGTTTTTGCAGACGCTTTGTTCCATTTTTAAAGGTTCTGATATTTCACAGTCAAAAATTAAAGCCAAAACGGTGTCAGATGACTTATAGATCGCTATACGCAATGTAATTCAGCGCAAAAACTCAGCATAAATGCATATGATCTGATGATTGGCATACCTTTTATTGCGTTCATACAATGTCATCTGCTACAGAACTGAAGAGAGGGCAACATGTTGCAAAAGTGTAAGGATAAATTTAATCAGAAAACTCCAATAAAAAAGCTTACCCATGAAACTACCACCTGCCTTTGTTAAAGACACAGATAACATACATGTAATAATTGAAACGCCTAAAGGAAGTGGAAACAAGTACGCGTTCGATCCAAAAACCCAATTGTTCAAATTGACCAAAATTCTTCCGGAAGGCTTGGTTTTTCCGCTTCATTTTGGTTTTATACCGTGCACTAAAGGTGAAGATGGAGATCCGCTCGATGCGCTCGTCTTAATGGATGAGCCGTCTTATCCAGGAAATCTTATTGAATGCAAAGTGCTCGGCATCATTGAAGCAAAACAGACCGAAAAAAATGGCGATTCTATGCGAAATGACCGATTGATCACGGCAGCAATAGAATCCCAGCGATACGGTGCTTTAACTTCCTTAAAAAATCTTGATAAGTATTTAGTTGATGAAATAATTAATTTTTTTATTACCTACAATGAAATGGGCAAGAAAAAGTTCCAACCGCTTGGAAACAAAGGACCTCAAAAAGCTACTAATCTCATTAAAAATCATTTAATGAAATGAATAAGTTGCTATCTGGGTAATTTGGTCAGTATAAGACCTTGATGGCAGGACAATCGTGTTATAGGATTGTTTTGGTTTGGAGGAATTGGCGATTACAGTCGCAGTGCTGAAGGAGGGATCTTTTATTTAATTCCGGATCAAAAAAAACCTGTGACGTTTTACACGACACAGGTTAAAAACTCTGCCTCAATGATATATTAGCGACACTTACTGCTTTATGAACCTGTAAGTTTTATTTCCATCTTTTGTTTCCAACCGTAGAAAATATATACCAGGCTTTAATGTGGAAGCATCTATTTCGAATTTTTGAATGCCAGAGATCGTGAATTGAGGTTTGATCGGCACAACCCCTTTCAGATCTGTAATCGTTGCGCTTACCTCATCTACAGGAACATTCAGTATCACCACCAGTTTGTTTACAACCGGATTTGGAGAAAGCGTTGCATCTATAAACTTTCCTGCAACTATCTGGCTGCTTACCGCATTATTCTGAGGAGTAGCATTAGTAACTGTAACTGTTATTTGTTCTTCATCGTATAATGCAAGAGCGCTATTGTCCGTAACCCTTACTTTAAATATGAAGCTCCCACTGGTTGTTGGCATCCACGTGAAAATCCCTGACGTTGTACCAATACTCGCTCCTGCAGGTGCACCGATTAATGAGAAAGTAAGGGATTCTCCTTTGTCAGGATCCGTGGCTTTCGCTGTGAAAGTAAGCGTCGTATTTTTTACCACTGATTTGTCGCCGATCGGGGCGAGCTTTGGTGTATCCGGAACCGCTGTAATTGTAATTTTAATTATTGCAGGAGGTGAAGATAAGCAGCCCACACTTACAGTAAAAGCAAATGAATCTTTCCCTTCATAGTTGGCTTTCGGCTTATATGTTTTCGCGCTGCCATTTCCCGAAACCGAGCCATGTTTCGGTTTGGTGGTTACAGTAAAAACAAGAGGGCTGCCTCCTGAACCGGTGAGCGTGATCTTTTTGGACACATCTTCGGTTGTAGTTATAGTTTGAGGATCAGCTATGAGATTATTTACGGTTCTTATCAGGCTTCCAAACGCAATGCCTCCATCCGCCAACAAATTAAAATGACGGAGTACGGTATACGTGCCCCCTGTGGTTATCTTGAAAAGCGTACCGGCTGCGTAAGTTCCACCGGCACTAGTCATGCCATACAAATTACCATCGGTTCCCTGAAGTAAATTTCCTTTTGGTGCACTGCCATCCGCTGCCGAGGTTAAAGGTCGTAACACAGTATAAATGCCTGCAGTTGTCATTTTGAAAATTGTACCACCTGCATTGAGACCGCCATTGCTAGCCGTGCCATAGAAATTACCATCTGCGGCAAGCAGTAAAGAACCTAATGGAAGACCGCCGTCATTTCCGGAAAAAGTATGAAGCGGTGTAAAAACTCCGGCTGGTGTAATCTTGAACACTCTTGCGGGGGAAGAAGTCATGCCATAGAAATTGCCATCAGCGCCCTGTATAAGATTGCCTTCCGGATTAGCACCGTCTGTTGATGATAATAACGACCTTAATACATTAAAAGCTCCTGCACTCGTTATTTTGAAAATGGTACCACCGCCGTTAGTCCCGCCCGTATTTGTCATGCCATAAAAGATCCCATCGGTTCCCAGCACAAGGCTGCCTTTTGGCAATCCGCCATCTGTACTGGATAAGAGGTTTTTCAAAACGGTATAGGTGCCTGTAGCGGTAATTTTGAAGATCGTGCCAGATCCATTTGTGCCGCCTGAATATGTCATACCGTAGAAGTTGCTATCGGTGCCTTGTACTAAACTTCCCTGGGGCGAGCCTCCATCTACGGTGTTGTTGAATGAATGTATAACAGTGTGTACACCACCGCACAATTTAAAAACAGTGCCGTAGTTATAAACTCCGCCACTGTTCGTGGTGCCATAATAAGCATTGTCCTTTATAGATTGTGTCAGACTTTCGAACGGAGTATTACCGCCTACACTGCCATTGAAGCCGTTCAATAACGTGAATGTTCCCGTGGCCGAAATTTTGAAAGCTGTTCCGAAGGCACTGTTTCCACCAGTGCTTGTCATACCATAGAAATTACCATCTGTTGCCTGTATGAGATTGCCTCTTGGAGAACCCCCGTCGGTGACTGTTGTTAAAGAACGCAGAGGAGTAAGCGTTCCCGTCGTTGTCATTTTAAAAACCGTACCATTGCTATGAGCGCCACCCCCACTATTCATACCGTATAACAGCCCATCAATTCCCTGTACCAGCCCTCCATAAGGCGCCTGCCCATCAGTAGCGGCAGTCAAATTTTTGAGCACGGTGAAACTTCCAGCGGCGGTAATTTTAAAAACGGTACCACCGCCACTTGCACCACCTCCGTAAGCTACGCCGTAAAAGTCGCCGTCAGTAGCTTGTATAAGATCACTTTGAGAGTGAACACCATCGGCCGTGAGCATAGTATGTAAAACAGTATAAGCGCCTGCGGAAGTTATTTTAAAAATAGTGCCCATTCCACTTGAACCGCCTCCGTTCGTGGTGCCGTAAAAAAGGCCGTCAGTGCCGCGAACAAGGCTGCCGTAGCAATTAGCGCCATCTGTGGCACTGCTTAATGAATGTAAAACGGTTAAAGCACCTGCGGCGGTGACTTTGAAAATAGTGCCCGAACCAAAGGCGCCTCCGGCATAACTGGCACCATAAAAATTTCCATCAGGAGCCAATACGAGATGGCCCCGCGGATTAGTGCCATCAGCAGATACTAACTGCTTTAAAACGGTAAAGACCCCGCCCGGCGTGATTTTAAAAATGGTTCCGTAGCTATTTGTGCCGCCGCTGCTCGTCATCCCGTAAAAATTTCCATCAGTGCCCTTTGTTAATTCTCCATACGGATTGGCTCCATCTGCGGCGTAATTAAACTGATGCAGTATTGTTATAACGCCGGCCAAAGTCATTTTGAAGATACTTCCGTAAGTATAGGTGCCGCCGGTGTAGGTCATACCATAAAAATCACCATCGCTGCCTTGTATTAAATCACCGTTCGGAGTTTTTCCCCAGTCTGCAAAACCTTTGGTTACCGCAAAATTTGCTCCGGTGCTTCTGATCGAAAAAGCAGTTCCTCTGCCTTCGGGCCCGCCATTGGAAGTTAATCCAAGAAAAGTGTCCTGGGCGCTAATAACCGATGCGGATAAAACAAAACACATTAACATGCATAAAACGGTGTTATGTTTAAGAGCGTGTAAAACAGGTAAAGGCTTTGAAGTTAGTTGTCGTTGCATTTTTATAGATTGAATGCAATTTTTTGCCGAGGCGCGGTTGTAGTGTATCATAATTTTTATTTGTAACTGTTGTCTCAATTGTAATGAGCTTTTATTTTGTCAGGACCATCTGCCTTGTGCTCGTTACATTTCCATTCACCAGTAATGAATATTGATAAGTTCCTGAAGACAGACCGGGAGCGTCAATTCGTAACGAACCCTTGCGGGCGCCCTGAACCTGCACTTGTTTTAACACCTTTCCTGATTGGTCAGCGATGATAATTTGTGCTGACACAACAGTTTCCGGTAAAGTGTAATTGATTACGGTATAATTGCTAAATGGATTTGGGACATTTTGTTCGAGCGATGAATTGACCGAAGTAATTTTCGATGATTGCGCCGATGTTAGATTTTGATTGCCGGCGCTTATCACTGCTTTCAAATCGTCAATCTGTTTTTGCAGATCGTCATTTTTCGCCGATAATTCCTGGACTGCCTTTACCAGCGGAACTACGAAATTATCGTAGCGTAATCCATAAATCCCATCTTTGGTTTGTGGTTTGTCTACGCCGCTGAATTCGTAGTTCAGTTTTCTTGCGGCTTCATCCACTTCTTGTGCTATAAAACCATTAAACACCATTTTACCGGCTGATTCTTCGGACTGTTGTTCTGTTTCACCGGGTTCTTCTTTTTCTTTCAGCGATCTTTTTTTGTTGTAATAATCGTTTAAACCATTTATATCCACCGTATAAGTAATTGGCCGCAGGCTTTTAATAAATGAAAGGCCGACAACATTTTCTTTGATATTTTTTTTATACCGCCCGTCGGAAAAAGTTGTCCAGCCAACTTGCCCTCCGATGGAGGTTATGGAAGTATTTCCCAAACGAATTTTATCTGAGGCATCAACATGAGCAAAATACCCGATTGCTGTCGCATTGGTTAAGGTGCCCGAAGAAACGTCAGCGTATGCGCCTAGTGCAGAATTGGTACTTCCCGTTGTGTTGGTTTCAAGAGCGCGGTACCCAATGGCCGTGTTATAATGATTAGTCGTATTGGCATAAAGTGCAAACCGTCCTATTGCGGTATTGTAAAAGCCTGAAGTATTTAAAAACAGAGACTGATAGCCACATGCAGTATTGGAGGCACCGGACGTGTTTGAATAAAGTGCCTCATTGCCCTCTGCCGTGTTCCAGTAACCCGTGGTGTTAGAGAATATCGCATGCCAGCCTGTTGCCGTATTAGCGTACCCGGTTGTATTATTACGAAGTGCATCTCTCCCGGTGGATGTGTTGTAGCTGCCAGTTGTGTTGTAATGCAGCGCGTCTAATCCTGTAGCTGTATTATCAGCACCGGTGGTGTTTGAAAAAAGCGATTGGTATCCTGTACCAGTATTGTAACTTCCGGTCGTATTTGAGAGAAGGGCTTCAGAACCCGTACCTGTGTTTAGTATCCCGTCTGTGTTGCTTAGAAGTGTTTGGAAACCTGTTGCGGTATTTGCGTAACCCCCGGTATTCGAATATAAAGCTTTAAAACCTGTAGCAACATTATAATCGGAGGTGTTGAAAAGTAAGGCATAAGCGCCGTTTGCTACGTTTGCCTGCCCTGTTGAGTTACTATAAAGAGCGTAATATCCAAAAGCGGTATTATTCGCGCTTGTGTTAGAAAATAAACTCAGATAGCCAAAACTTGTGTTCGCAGTTGCTGCGTCGTGTTCTATCAAGCCTGATCTTTGATTGTATACTTTAAAAAGCAACGGCTGCGCATCTGTAGTGCCAATGAAATTGGTACCTGCTACAGTGCCGCCATTGCCGGTAACAGACCAGCCCTTTGGTTTTTGTGTTATCGCCGTCCATGCTGTGCCGCTGTAATAATAAAAACCGGGTGTAGAATTTGTTTGATAGATCATTAACCCTGTAGCCGGTGTTATAATTGCGTCCCGTTGTGCTTTTGTCATTCGTGATAACAGCAATCCTTGTGTAGTTGATTTAATTTCTAATGCAGATGAAGCATTCGGAGTAGTAGTGCCAATACCTGCGCTGCCGCTTGAGGGAAATGAGTTTGTTTGCGACTCAAGGTGCTTGCTGAAAAAAAAGATTTGCGCGAATAATACCAGCAGAATTTTTGTAGAGAGGTTCATAACAATACATTTTGTTTGCTAAAAATTATTTTGGTCAAAGGCATCGGCTTAAAAGCAGAATATCGCAGGTTATCTAACTTCCCGCTCTGCATCGCGGGTTGATCCAGAGCGCTTGTGAGGGACAATCTTGTAATGTAATCATTTGTTTTCATTTCGTCAGAATCATTTGTTTGGTATCAATCAATTTTCCATCAACCAATAATGAATATTGGTAAGTTGCTGAAGGCAGAGAGGAAGCATCAATCCGCAAAGAGCCTTTGCCTGTGGCTGAAACCGGAACTTGTTTTATAAGTTTTCCTGATTTATCGGTTACAATAATTTGTGCTGATGAAAAGCTTTCCGATAAAGTATAACTGATCAGTGTTGAATTATTAAATGGATTTGGGATGTTTTGTTCAAGAGAAAAGTTTGAGGTTTGAGGTTTGAGGTTTGATGTAAAGCCGACATCGCTTTTATCGACCGGAATTCTCATTGCTCTCAACTCGTCAATTTGTTTTTGCAGGCTTTCATTTATTTCTTGTTGCTTGTCATTTTGGCTTTTTAATCTTACCTGGTCGGCGAGAAGGTTTTCATTTTGACTTGACAACTCCTGGACCGCTTTCACCAGGGGTACTACAAAATCTGCATAGCGCAAACCATATAAACCATCTTTTGTTTTTGGTTTGTCCACGCCGCTAAATTCATAGTTCAATTTTTTTGCAGCAGCTTCCACATCCTGCGCGATGAAACCATTGTATACAATTTTAGCAGCCTCATCTGTTGATGGCTGCATACTTGTCTTCATCTTTTCATAAGTACTGTCATGCTTTCTTCCTTTGTTGTAATACTCATTTAAACCGTTTATATCAACCGTATAAGTTATGGGTCGCAGCTTGTTGATAAACGAAAGGCCTTTTACATCTTCTTTTATATTTTTTTTATACCTGCCATCACTGAAAGTGCTCCAGCCCACCTGCCCGCCGATAGATGTTACGGCGGTGTGCCCAACCCGCACTTTGTTGCTCGCATCAACTATCGCATCACTTCCAATTGCGGTGGCATAGGTTAGATTCCCTGGTGATACGTCAGCAAAAGGACCTACAGCCGTGTTGTTACTCCCTGTAATGTTGTTGTAAAGCGCATAAAAGCCAATCGCGGTGTTCGACCAGCCGGTGGTATTTGCAAAAAGGGCATTGCCGCCATTCGCGGTGTTCCCCGAACCGGTGGTGTTGGAAAAAAGCGTAGAGGATCCATTCGCTGTGTTGGCGTATCCGCTGGTATTACTATAAAGCGAACTGCCGCCATTCGCCGTGTTCACGAAGCCGGTAGTGTTGAAATAAAGAGCATTCTCTCCATTGGCCGTGTTGTTATACCCGGTCGTGTTAGAATAAAGAGACTGATACCCATTCCCCGTGTTGTAATATCCGGTCGTGTTGAAGTAAAGCGCATTACTGCCATTGGCAGTGTTATAAACCCCCGTGGTATTTCTATTGAGAGCAAAAGCCCCGTTTGCTGTGTTCTCAGTTCCGATGGTGTTATAAGTAAGCGCATAACTTCCATTGGCGGTGTTGTTA
>DASQJI010000758.1:0-3566 GCA_035631175.1 Parafilimonas sp. | reverse complement strand
CAAATTTTTATTTTTTTGGATCTTGTTTTTTGGAACTTGTTGTTTGAAATTTTCGGATCTTGTTTTTTGGCATTTGCGATTTCGAAACTAAACAGCTGCCTGCTTGCATGAACGAATATTCGCTATCTTCGCGCTGATTTTCAAAGATAACTTTGATGTTTAAAATCCGGTGTCCGCAACCAACACGCCGCTTATGAGGTATAATTTCCCACATTAAGCGGCTTTTTTTTGCACATACTTATCCGCGATTCCGTTGCGCACGTAAATACCGATTCCACAACAAGAGCATGAAGTAATTCGCCGTCATTTGCTTAAAAGGGAAGCTCTCACAACGTCACCTGCGATCCCGATGTGCAGGACAAAGGTCTCTATATTTGGAAGTGTCGCGCCGTCACTTCGATCGTAGGAGAGGTCTCTACCGTTGTGTCAATCAAAACCTGACAGGTCTGACTCCTTATATTTCTCAGCCCGCTTATTCACAAAAACCTGTTAGGTTTATGCGACATTTTATTTTGACTTAGAAATGGGCGACAAGATCTTTTGCTTAATAAAAAAACCGCCTCTTGCAAAGCGGTCTTTTACATTTAAGTATAATCGTGCAGATTATTTGTTTACCACAATCTTCGTGGTATAATGTCCATCACTCCTTTGGATGACCAACATATAAATACCGGACGTCAATTTTGTTTGGAGGTACACATTCTTGCGCACCGTTCCCGCTCCCTGTTCTGAGATCAGAGTGCCAAACCTTTTGACGCAGCGAATTGAATAATTCAATTGATGTCGGTTGCTTTATCCTTTGGCAGTTGTAGTTGCATCACAAAATCACCTGTGTTTGGATTCGGCATTACAACTGCCTTGAACGCTGCATTTACTTTAAACGATTCAGATAGCGCATTGACGGCAATTGGCCGGCAGCAGTTGTGAAGTTCAAACCTTTGGCCCAATCAGAAGTGTTACCGGTACACAAACTTCTAATCTTGCATTCATGTTATTTTTATAAACAGGTTTTTCAACACCCTGCTGCAGCCAAGTGAAAAATAAAATGGCCGCATGAACGCGGGTGCTCAATTATTCCTTTAATTTTATTGCAAGGCACCTGTTAATCTATTCGAACTCGATAAAACTAATTGCGAATCGCTAATATGAGAAACTTCTTTCCGTGGAAACGTTTACGGGACATCTCCATCAAAAAGAAACTGTATTTCATTGTAGGGACCATGGCAGTGCTTATTGCCATTGAACTGATAACACTCTGGTTCGCCATACATACACTTTCTTCGGTGAGGGCGTTTGTGGGAGCAGAGGGCCTATGGTCAAAAGCGGAAAAGGATGCTGTGTATCATCTGCGGAAATACAACCGCACACACAGCGAAGCAGATTATGTTGCCTTTCAAAATTTCATGGCCGTACCGCTAGGCGATCATAAAACACGGCTTGAATTATTAAAAGCGCATCCTGACATGGACGTGGCAAGGAAAGGATTTTTGGAGGGGCGTATTAACGGCGATGACATCGATGGAATGATCGGGCTGGTGATGAGATTTCATAACATTTCTTATATCAGCAAAGCGATCGCGTATTGGACGGAAGGGGATTCTATCATAGCCCAATTAATTCCTATCGGTGAACAATTACATTCAGAGATAAATTCCCCTACTCCGTCAAGGGAAAGAATAGATTCGCTCACAGCGCTGATAGATCCGATCAATCAACGACTTACCAGTCTCGAGGACAATTTTTCGTATGTGCTGGGAGAAGGCTCGCGCTGGCTCGAAAACCTCATCCTGAAAATTGTGTTTTCCGTGGCATTGACGGTTGAAATAACAGGGCTGGTGCTAAGTATATCCGTAACGAGAGGCATTACGAAAGGCCTCAATGAAATAAACCGGGTCGCGGACATCATTGCGAAAGGAGATCTTACCGAACGCGTAACTGTTTTTTCAAAAGACGAGATCGGCCAGGTGGCTGCAGCTATGAACAATATGACCGACCAGTTAGTGCTGTCCAATAAGGAACTTAGTCAATTCGCGTATATAGCTTCGCACGATCTGCAGGAACCGTTAAGAACGATCAGTAATTATGCTGACTTATTTCAAACACAATACAAAGGAAAATTAGATGAGCATGCAGATAAATACCTGAATGTTATTTCCGCGGCCACGAAACGTATGCAACTCCTGATTAAAGACCTGCTCGATTATTCCGGCATCGGGTACGACAAACAACTGGATACGATCGATTGCAAAAAAATGTTGGCCGAAGTTCTGGGCGACATGGAAACCTGCATCAGGGAGACACGCGCAAAAATTAATGTGGATCGATTGCCTGTTGTAAGGGGGTACGCCGAACTGCGCCTTGTCTTTCAGAATCTCATCAGCAACGCTATTAAATTTAAAAAACCGGAGTGTGATCCTGTCGTTGACATCAGGGCAGCGTCAAAAAATAATGAATGGCTTTTTAGTGTTCACGATAATGGCATCGGGATAGAACCAGAATATTTTGAGCGCATCTTTACGATCTTCCAAAAACTGCATTCACGAAAAGAATACCCGGGCAGCGGGATCGGCCTCGCCCACTGCAAAAAGATCATAGGGATGCACGGCGGCAGGATATGGGTAGAATCTGAGCCGGGAAGAGGAACCACTTTTTATTTTACGATTCCAACTTAGCTCATGGAGAAACAACTGGATTGTGTGTTGCTGATCGACGATAATGACGATGACAATTTTTATCATCGCATCATACTCTCTGAGTCGGGTGTCAGCAAGCGCATACAAGTGGCCGAAACCGGTTATGACGCACTGAATTTTTTACAGCAAATGCAGCAAGCTCCGGAATTGATCTTTCTGGACATCAATATGCCGCGAATGAACGGCTGGGAGTTCCTGGAACGTTACAGGAAGTTAGAGTTGCAACAAAAGAAGGATGTTGTTATCATAATGCTTACTACTTCCCTCAACCCTGCGGATGAAAAAAAGGCCCGGTCAATGCCTGAGATCAGCGGCTTTGAGTCGAAGCCTTTAACTCTTGATATGTTGAAGAACATTTTGCGTAAACATTTCGGTGAGTAAGGGGAAAGAACCAAGAAATAAGAAATAGGAAATAGGAAATAGGAAATAAGAATAAGAATCAAAGAACAAGAACCAAAGAACAAGAACCAAAGAACAAGAACCAAGAACCAAAAAAACAAACCCAAAGAGATAAAACAAGGACCAACAACCGAAAAAATAAAACCCAAAAATAGGAAACGAGAAATCACAAATCCTAAATCCGCCATCTGTAATCGCCAATTTGCAATCGTAAATCGTAAATCGTAAATCTGAAATCTGCAATCGCCAATCTACAATTGTAAATCTCCTAATCAAGAGATGCCAGATCAATGTGATTCTGCAATTTATCTATCCTTACGTTCGGGCACGACAGTCAAAATTGTAAATTGTAGATCGTAAATTGTAAATCTGAAATGTGCAATCGCCAATCTGCAATCCAATTCCTCACCGTTCCACCGGTAAATAAATATTGAACGTTGCGCCTTTGCCAGGTTCGCCTTCGGCATCAATGGT
>DASQJI010000757.1:0-1547 GCA_035631175.1 Parafilimonas sp. | reverse complement strand
GAAGCACTGGAGCAACTCCCTTGGTGAGCGTATCAGCTTCGTGAAATCAACGCATAGCTCTTTTTCTCTGGAGGATGTTTTTCGTTTTACAACCGAACTGAGTGACGGTATTGACACAACAAGCTTTGTTCAATCACATTTGCTGCAGCCTGATGTTTTTTTACGTATCCGCCCGCATTGTCGTGAGCAAGTGATTCAAACGCTGCAGCAAAACGCTATTGCGTTTACCCTCGAAGCCGATGATTGCATCCGTCTGCCTCCCACCGTTAATGTAGAAAATTCTTTAAAACTTGATAAAGAGGTCGTAGTACAGGACGCATCATCTCAACAAATAAAAAAATACCTGGAGCCAGTTCGATCCCCAATCCTAAATCCTCAATCCGAAATTCCAAATCCGCTTTCCGTTTGGGATTGTTGCGCCGGAAGCGGCGGAAAATCGATATTATCTTACGACACGTTTCCAAACATCGAGCTCACTGCAACAGATATTCGCCCTTCCATCATTCATAATCTCAGGAAACGTTTTCAAAACGCGGGGATCAACCACTATAGAGCCAACGTGATTGATATTACAAACACTGTTGGCAACGTTCCTGCCTTAAAGATTGCGAAAGGTTTTGATCTCATCATTTGCGATGCGCCTTGCACCGGCAGCGGCACCTGGAGCAGAACGCCTGAACAATTATTTTTTTTCACGGAAAACAAAATTGATGACTACGCTACCCTGCAGCGAAGCATTGTATCGAATGCGATTCCATTGCTAAAAGGCGGCGGATATTTTTTGTACATCACGTGTTCAGTGTTCAAAAAAGAAAACGAGGAGATCATTGCATTTATAAAAAGCAAATTCCACCTTCAACTGGTAAAGATGGAATTGCTTAAAGGCTATACCAAAAAAGCTGATAGTATGTTTGCGGGCTTATTCAGTTCTGACACTATTGCGCAGCCTGCTTAACGATCACCGGTGGCCTGAGCAAATTTTTATTACTGAGCACGGTTTGTTTGGTAACCGTTATTGTTTTTACAGTTTTACCATCGGTGTACTGCAGCGTATAAACGCCTGCTGGTAAATTGTCGAGGCCCGGAAAAGAAAGATCATAGACTTCCTGCTCTTCAGTTTTGATCTCCATTGTTGCGACAACTTTCTTGTCCGCATTAAGTAAACTCAGTTCTGCATCACCATCCAACCGGCCGACAAGTTTCGCTTCGAGGCTAGTGATAAAATCTGCGTTTTTAACAAACAGCCATTCAGTGCCATATTGCCTTTGATTTCTTAATGCCTTTAAGGCCCTGAACGCTTTTTTCATATCCGGGATCCCAAAACCATAACGGTTATCAGGAGTACTGTACCTGTCTGAATTTTGATAAACAGCGTTGAGGATCGTCATATTATTAAATTCAGGGAACGCTTGCCAAAGGCATGCGATGAGGCCATTGATATTCGGATTCGAGAACGACGTACCGCTGCCGCTCGTTACGCCAGAAGGAGCATATAATGTAGTGCCTGAGCCAACTGACGCAATGTTCGGCTTCACTTTACCCGGGTA
>DASQJI010000756.1:0-14811 GCA_035631175.1 Parafilimonas sp. | reverse complement strand
GAAAAATTTAATTGAACTATTCTCACTGCGGATACTTGTAAAACCGTTTTATCCATGTTCTTTCGATTTTTTTTAACGCTTTTTGTAACAAGTTGCGTTTCCCGGCAAGACTTATCTCGCTGAATGATGAATGCTTACGCGCTACAAAAAAATGATAGTCGCCTTCATTCCAGATACTGCAGCTTTCAAAAAATATTAGTTCCAATCCGTTGTTAACCAGCACATGATTCAGAAATCCAAGTTCGATCGGCTGATCGATCACCTGTAACAACTGCGGCTGGTGTATCCGGTCATATTCTACTGAGCCCGGGCTTGGTATGTTGATGAGAATAACCGTTTGGTCACCGCACACACCACTAATATTTTTGAATAGCTCGTCATGGTGGTCAATTGGAATGTGTTCAATCACATCAAACAACGTGATAAAATCAAACTCACGCCCAGAGGGCTTATAATTCACAACGTCAGCAACATGGAAATTAACATTTGGCTTGCGAATCCTGGCTGTTGCAAACCGGATCGATGCGGGGCTCATATCGACCGCCTCAACACATCCCGCGGTCACTGTTTTTGAAAAAAGATAGGTCATCGCGCCGATGCCACACCCGAGCTCCAGCACCCGCGAGTCTTTTTTCAAGCCAAACTGCAACATTCTCTTATACAAGAAATATAGCCGGTCGTTAATGCCCGACCTGCTTTGCTCTTCAACAAAGGCATCATAAAAGTCAACGACCTGTTCCTTTTTCACTGCTCTAAGATAGGAGTACATTTTTATTGTCGCCATACCGGAAACCGGGGAGCTATTTGGTAAGTTTGTACCGCAAAACCGATATTTGTAGCAATATCGGCGGATCATTTATAAATAACTTGCTTCCATGAAAGATTTCTCATACATAACAAATTCTCATCCGGCATATATTGAAAGTCTGTACCAGGATTTTGTGAAAGATCCGAACAGTGTAGACCCGGAAATGAAGAAATTTTTTGAAGGCTTTGATTTTGCGATATCGAATGGCAACGGCAGCCGGAACGGCAACCACGAGGTAGCAATTGCGCAACCTGTCTCGCAGGTGGAAACAACACCGAAAAAGGCGGAAGAGGAACGCGACTGGATGAAGGAGATACGAGTGTATCGACTCATTCTTGGTTACAGGAACAAAGGCCATTTGATCGCAGACACAAACCCCATTCGTAAAAGAAAAGACCGCGGCGCTAATCTCGACCTGGCTTTTTTTGGGTTGAGTGAACATGACCTGGACAAAACATTCGCCGCGGGCAACCTGGTAGGACTGGGTGAAACGACATTGCAGAATATTCTTAATCACCTCAAGGCCTGCTATGCTTCTCACGTTGGCATCGAGTTTAAATATATAAGCGACCAGAAACAAATTGACTGGCTGACAAATGAGGTCGAACGAAAATTTATCAATCCGCTGCCCATCGAAACAACGAAGCGCATACTCGAAAAGCTCAACCAGGGTGTGATGTTCGAAAAATTCCTTCACACAAAATATGTCGGGCAAAAAAGATTTTCGCTGGAAGGTGGTGAGACCACGATTGCGGCGCTCGACGCGATCATTCATACGGCTGCCGATCATGGCGTGGAAGAAGTTGTTTTCGGCATGGCTCATCGCGGAAGGTTGAACGTGCTCGCGAACATCATGGGAAAAACTTATGAACAGATCTTCAGCGAGTTCGAGGGTACTGCGAAACTGGATCAAACAATGGGCAGCGGCGATGTAAAATATCACATGGGCTATGGCAGCGATATCGAAACAAAAAACGGAACTGTACATTTAAAATTAATGCCTAACCCGTCGCACCTCGAAGCAGTGGACCCTGTCGTTGTTGGATTTTCTCGGGCAAAAGCCGATATCGTTTATGACAGCAATTTCGATAAAATATTACCGGTGCTTATTCATGGCGATGCATCGGTTGCGGGGCAGGGCATTGTGTATGAAGTAATACAGATGACCGATCTGCAGGGTTATTCAACCGGCGGCACAATTCATTTCGTCATCAACAATCAAATTGGTTTTACCACGGACTTTGACGATGCGCGCAGCTCAGACTATTGCACTTCCCTGGCCGGCGCCATCCAGGCGCCCGTGTTTCACGTGAATGGAGATGACCCGGAAGCGGTGGTTAAATGTGTTGACATTGCAACACGTTATCGCCAGGGATTCAACCAGGACGTTTTTGTGGACATGGTTTGCTATCGCCGGCACGGCCACAATGAAGGCGATGATCCGAAATATACTCAACCCCAGTTGTATGCACTCATCGAAAAGCATCCAAATCCGCGCGAGGTCTACACGAAATATTTGATGGAGCATGGAGAGCCCGATGCCCAGGAACTCGCGAAGGAAATGGAGAAAAAATTCTGGTCTGATCTGCAGGAGCGGTTAGACGAGGTAAAACAAAATCCGTTGCCTTATAAATACCAGGCACCTGAAGAGTGGTGGCGCAGCCTGAGAAAGGCAACGTTAGAAGATTTCAGTGTTTCACCCGTAACGGCAATTAGTGAAGGAGAACTGAACGAGTTATTCAGAGGTTTGATGAGCTGGCCAAAGGATTTTCAACCACTGCGCAAAGTTGAAAAACTATTGCAGGAGAAGATAAAATTGTTTGAGAATGAAAAAAAGATCGACTGGGCTACAGGCGAGCTGTTGGCTTATGCATCGTTGCTTGTAAATGACAACATCGTAAGAATGAGCGGGCAGGATGTGAAGCGGGGAACTTTTAGTCACAGGCATGCTGTGCTTCGTGATGAAAATACAAACAAGGAGTACAACCGACTCGATCATTTACGCGAGAAGCAGCAGACGTTTGAAATATATAATTCGTTGCTGAGCGAATATGGTGTACTTGGTTTCGAGTATGGATATGCGCTTGCCAATCCACACGCATTAGTGTTGTGGGAAGCCCAGTTTGGGGATTTTGCGAACGGCGCGCAGACTATGATCGACCAGTTCATTGCCTGCGGCGAGCAAAAATGGAATCGTATGAATGGCATTGTAATGCTTTTGCCGCATGGGTACGAAGGCCAGGGTCCTGAGCATAGCAGTGGGCGTATCGAAAGGTATCTTCAGCTATGCGGGCAATTGAATATGGTTGTGTCAAATATAACCACATCGGCAAACTTCTTTCATGCTTTGCGGCGCCAGTTAACGTGGCCGTTCCGCAAACCGTTGATAAATTTTTCGCCTAAAGCCTATTTGCGCTACCCGGGAAGTTATAGTGGTATCGACGATTTTATCACCGGAGGTTTCAAAGAGGTGATCGATGATGCACGTGTTGCTGATGCTGGCAAGATCAAAAAGGTATTGTTTTGTTCAGGCAAGCTCTATTTCGAACTTGCGGAAAGAAAAGAAAAAGATCAACGCAACGACATCGCATTGATCCGCGTTGAACAATTATATCCTTTGCCAATGAAACAATTGAGCGAACTGTATAAAAAATATGGTAAGGCTGTGTGGTTTTGGGTGCAGGAAGAACCCTTGAATATGGGCGCGGCATCATTTCTGCAAATGAATTTGAAAAATATCAATTACGGCGTGATCAGCAGAAGCGCGAGCGCGTCCACAGCTACCGGTTACGCGAAAGTGCATGCGCAAGAACAGTCGCAGATAATTGAAACGGCGTTCACGATTTAACCGCTGTGAAAGACTTATTCGAATGACTAATATCTTTGAGGTTATCTAAATCAATAATAAACGCTTTCGCCGCCGGCGGAAGATGGAGGGATATATGATCCAAATAAAAGTTCCCGCAGTAGGAGAGTCCATAAGTGAAGTGACTTTATTAAAATGGCTTAAAAATGACGGCGACTTCGTGAACCGTGACGAAGTGATCGCCGAACTCGAAAGCGAAAAAGCAACCTTTGAAGTAAATGCGGAACAAAGCGGTACAATACAGATCATTGCAAAAGAAGGCGACACGTTAAACATTGGCGCCATACTGGCAAATATTGATGAGAAAGGGCGGAAGTTCGCATCTGCAACGCAAGGCACAAAAGGTCCAACGTTAAGCAAGCCTCAGAACATTACTATTGAAGAACCTGAAGAGACAAAACCAGTCGTGCAGCAGAATGTCACGCCATCGAGTTCGACTGTTCCGGTGAATGAAACGTCAAATGTCAAAACTGAAAAGCCGGCTGCATCGCCGTCGCTAAAGGAAGCATCAGTCGAAAAAGTCGCGCAGCCTTCCAATGATAAACCTGCCGCAGAACCGGGACAAACTCCAAATAAGGATACTTCCGGCAAAGGAGCAATTGAAATAAAAGTCCCGGCAGTTGGCGAATCAATTAGTGAAGTAACGTTGTTGAAGTGGTTGAAAAAAGATCGGGAATATGTTGAACGCGACCAGGTGATCGCGGAACTCGAAAGTGAAAAAGCGACTTTTGAATTAAACGCTGATCAATCGGGCGAATTAAAAATAGTCGCACAGGAAGGTGACGTATTGAAGATCGGCGATGTGGTGGCAACGATCAATACAAATGTTGGCGCAACTGTAGCTGGCAGTAAACAGCAACAGCCTGAATCCGTCAATCGTGAACCGCCAATCGTCAATAAAGAACCGGAACCTAGCAACCTGCAACCGACAACCGGCAACCTGCAACCGGCAGCCGGTGACCAACAACCGGCAACTGGTGACCAACAACCGAAAGCAACTCCCGTCGCATCCGCCATGATCGCTGATAAAAAAGTTGATCCGTCGCAGATCAAACCATCCGGTACCGGTGGCAAGATATTAAAGCATGACGTGATCGAAGCATTATCTCATCCGGCAAAGCAGGCATTCAACGGACAGGAATTATTCAGTCGGAATGAACGCAGGGAACGAATGAGCAATCTTCGTAAAACGATCAGCAGGCGATTGGTTGAATCAAAGAATACAACCGCTATGCTAACCACTTTTAATGAAGTGGACATGGGTCGCATCATGGAGATCCGCAAACAGCATAAAGAGGCATTCAACAAGGCACATGGCGTGAACCTCGGGTTCATGAGTTTTTTTGCGAAAGCGTGCGCGATCGCTTTAAGCGAATGGCCTGCGGTTAACGCATACATCGACGGCGACGAGATCATTTATCATGATTACGCGGATATAAGCATTGCTGTAAGCACGCCGCGCGGCTTAACGGTGCCTGTAATGCGCAATGTGGAAAGTTCGAGCATGGCGGATATTGAACGGAAGGTGATAGAGTTGGCCGGTAAAGCAAGAGACAGCAAATTAACTACTGAAGAACTCCAGGGCGGCACATTCACGATCACCAATGGTGGTGTATTCGGAAGTTTGATGAGTACACCGATCATCAACTTGCCTCAAAGCGCAATACTTGGAATGCACAAGATCCAGGAAAGACCGGTTGCACTCAATGGCCAGGTTGTGATCAGGCCAATGATGTATGTTGCGCTTAGCTATGATCACCGGATCGTTGACGGAAGAGAAAGCGTTAGCTTCCTGGTACGTGTAAAAGAATTGCTTGAAAATCCCGAGTTGTTATTATTCAGCAAAGATCCGGTGAAAGCATTGCTGGAGATTTGAGCATTCGAGCAACGAATAATTTTTTCAACCGTGTGTCGGTACAACCTATTATTTGCCTTCACGCTTTTTTCTTTTGGCGGCAACTGCCAGGATCTCTTTTATAGTGCCCCTATTGGTAATTACGCGTATACGGAATATAAGATCATTGGGCGCGTACAACATAAAATTATTGCCTACACGTACGTATGGTCGCATACGTTTGACCGGCGCAACTCCGAGATATTGATCTATGATGATAAAATGCAATTGGACCACCGTGTATCGCTCAAACCAATTGCGACTAAGTATTCGTCTATTGAATTCCTGAATGAAGGAAATTCGTTTTCTGCAGTGCTGCAATATATAGAGCAGAATTCGTTTGTGTGTAAATTAGTAAGTTTTGATCCGGAAGGAAAGATTGTATCCACCCGAATACTAGAACGTTCATCAATATTAAATGATGGGCCATACCATATAGTACAGTCACCAAATACAAAAACTTTTGCGCTCTGGAACTTACTTGCTTCAGACAGCAATACAGCTATTACGATAAAATATCACTTGATAGAAAATGACACGCTAGTGCATTCCGATCAAATTACTTTACCCTTCAACAGATTTTCATCCGGACTAGACAATACAATCCTTGACGGTAGAAATTTGATCGTTCCGGTAAACGATAACACCGGTTCATCCGGAGTATTGTACTTGTATAGAGTTGATCTTACGAACAACAGTTCGAGCAAAGCTGTTCGTCGGCTAACCGACGGCTACCTCGTATCAGAAAGCATCAGGATTTGCGGTCATGATGACAAGTATTCAATTATTTCAGAGTGGAAAGACCGGGACGTTGAAAACAGTAAAGTGTTTTTGTGGCGATTGAATAACGATCTCACCGATGTACGCGCGGCTACTGTTTTTAACAGCCCTGATACGAATAATGTGTGCCTGGAAAAAATGGAATCGTTTAATGTAAACATTGCTGCTTTGAAAGATAAGACAATTAATCTTATCCTGTCTTCCCGGAAAAGCATTCCGGCATCTGCAGCAGGCAGGTACGGTTACTCCGGTGCTCCGGCATCAACCTCTATTAGCAGCGGTGCTAATGGACTCTTTTATGGCGATGGTGTTTCATATGCGGTAGAGAACGTTGCAACAAATACGAATTACGAGAGCCCGGATCCGATGACAGCAGGAGCAAAGATTGAGGGCGGGACACTTAGTATTTGGAATATAGACGAGCAGAATAACATACGGTGGGTAAATTGTTTTGACGAGACGATTGAAAAAGATTTCAGATCGTCGGTTAATCGGGCGACGATCGCACAGTCGGAAAACTCGCTGCACATTATTTTTTTAAAGGCTTTAAAAAACAATAAGCAAGCGTTAGGACATATTGTGCTTCAGGCCGACGGCACATACAAGATCATGCCCATAATTTCGATGAACCTTGACTATTTATATTTCCCACGCAAGAGTTTGCAAATTGACGAGAATACAGTCGTTGTCCCTTGCGCTTTGAATGGCAAACTTGTTTTTGGAAAATTGAAACTTTATGAGAGCTGGTGAATGCCTATGAAACTAAACCAATAATATCAATGAATCTTAAGTCGAAATATTTACTCGACCAGAGTTTACAGATAGATGCAGAGGTGCTGATCGTTCCATGCGTTATCAACGATAAACTTTCATTCGCGAAGCTGATACTCAACTAACTTTTGGAGCCTGCTTTTTTCTTAGGAAAACTATCGCGGCAACCACCACCGCCACGGCTATTCCTGCGATCCACCACCACGAATTATTTTGTTTTGTTGCGAGGTTGATCGCGTCGGTATTTCCGATGAGGACCACATTCGCCCAATAATAGGGCAACATTTTTTCGCCGCTGTTCTTTTGAATGAAGTAGAGCTTGGCTTTTTGCAGCGCTTCATCTTTGCTCATGCCCTTTGAAAGATATTCATTCAATTTTTCAGAGATCGCGTAGATCATTTGTTCATCGGCGCTCCACAATGTAGCAACAACGGAAGGAATACCTGCGGAGGAGAATCCCCTTGCTAAACTGTACACGCCTTCGCCCGTTGCATTTTTGCCGATGTTGGTTTGGCATGCGCTGAGCAATACAAGTCGCGCTGCCGGGTTGTTCAGTCTCTGCAGGTCAGACAAATAAATTACGGAATCATGCATGAAGATCCTCGGTTCACTCCCGCTGGTGTCTGCAAGCGCATGGGAGAAAACACTCACCACAGAATAAGAAGACGCATAATTAAAAAAATTGCTGCGCGTCGCATCTTGCCCGGTAAATAGTTTATCACTCTTATAATATGATGCCGACGCGTGCAAAGCATCAGCCGCATCCTTCAGTTCTGGCATTTGAAGATAGGTTGCAAAGGAAACCGGAGCGAATCCAAGGAAATTGCCAACCGCTGCAGAATTAGTGAACTGCTTCATTAAATAACGCGCAGAATAGACATAGCTGAAGCTGTAATCATTCAAAAGAAAATGCCTGCCCTTTGTGTCATCACACAAAGCATCGAAAGGAATGAGAAAATTATCCGCACAAATAATAACCCTTCCCTTTGGCAGTTGCAATTTTTGAAACAAGCTCTTATAAATCGAATGTGACATCGCCGCAAAAGCGGGATAATTGTTGTTCAGTTTTTCTTTATCTGAGCACATTTGCAGGAAGGCGATCAATTCATCGCGACTAAATTCTTTCTGAGAAAGCCGAACGAACTTTGTGCTTTGTGGGATGATTGCAAGAATGTAGCTTACCGTATCGCCAATAAAATAGTGCACAAAGCTTTGATTGTCTTTTGCCAGGTACTGCTGTAAATCGCTTAAAGAAGAAACATCATCGGCATATTTATATTGATAATAGGCAGGATATTTTTCGTCGAGTGACTTGATATAGTGTTCGAAATCATCCCTGGCCTGTAAAACTTTCGTTTGCTGCTGCACATATTCTTTGGAGGACATGTCTAATGCAGCGAGCCGTTGCTGTTCTTCGACGATATCGATCAGGAAACGTTCCTGCTTCGCCTCTTCTTCCGGCGGCAAGTGTTTTGATGCACCAATTTCGTTCAATTGATCATTAAGCAACACCGCACGACTTTTTTCGAGAAAGAAAAATGCACGGTCGGGATCATTCGCGAGGTAACAGGCTTCGAGTGCATTCGAAAAAAATTTCCTCGTTTCATCCCGCCAATAAAGTTTGCTTTCTTCTTCCACGTGTCCATGCCGGAAGTTGGTAATAACCGAGTCAGCAAGAAGGGCTGTCCTTACGCACGATTGCAGATATATCGTGTTACGTGTTTGTTTATAGAAACCCAGCATGCATTTTACCCTGTTCTCAAGAAGATCCAACAGGTTTCTTGGATCGGAGTTCGTTAGACTCGCATAGTCAGGATTTGCGGTTATCGTTCCATCTTTAAAATTGGGCGCAAGTAATTGCAGGACTGCATGCGATTGTTGCAGCGCCTCCTCATAGTCTCCGAGGTCAAAACTTACCTGTGAAAGGTTGTCTCGCGCCAGCGCGCATGTTGAGGTATTTTCTAATTCAAGTGCGATCTGATATGCTAAATAAAAATATCGCTGTGCCTCCGGAAGATTGTGGGCTTTTGTTCGGAGCAAGTAACCGAGATCATTGTAATCAACAGCCAGTTGTGCTGAGTCGGCGGACTCGATCCTAAACCTAATCGCCTTATTATAATAGTCAACCGCCCTATCTGCACGACCTTCGGTCGCAAAAACATCTCCCTGGTAACGATAAATGTTTGCGAGCATGTTGTACCAATCCGGTCTGCACAAAGCCAGTGCTGTCTTTATATCGGCCGCAGCTTTTACCGTTTTTGATTCAGCCAGCAATGCCTGGATACGCTCACCCAGCAACAGAATAGCTTGAGCCGAATCTTTTGGATCAACGACTGAGCTTAAGCCAAGTGTAGCCTCCGAAACAGCTTTTTCATAATCGCCTTTTTTAAAGTAAGCATTGCACTTTTTGAGCCATGCTCTAAAGACCCATTCCATTTCTTCAGGATAAGAGCGGCCAATTGAAATAGCGCTGTCGAAATAAAGGATCGACTTTGAATATATCGTGAGCTTAAAAAAATAGTATCCCAGGTTCCAGTAACTTGTAGAGGCAAATTCTCGCGATGTGTTTTTTTTACCCGACGAATTGATTCGGGCTGCGATCAATGTGTTTTCAATGGCATCATTTATTTCTCCAGAATTGTACTGGTACACGCCGATCCTGTGAAGTAGTCGCGCATAGACGGAATCTTTTTCAAACGCGCATTTTTCAAACTGAGCTCGTAAGGCATTGGCTTGACGTAATTTAACGCTATAACTCTCGCCAGCGTCTTCCAGGACCAATAGTTTTTTATAGATCTCTGTTGGCGTTGAACATTGGGCGCAAGTTTGGATTGCACCTAAACAAATAATTAACGAAAACAATATAGAGCAAGGCAAGCGTCTTTTCACTTGCCTTGCCCGAAAGAATATCGAACGATTTGCGCAGGCATCAGAGTTTTTTGGGAGCATATACTCCATGTTTTATGTTTGCTGGTATCACAGTTCCTGTGCTCTGTTTCACCAGACCCTGTGTTTGCATTCTCGATAAAAGGAGTGCCTGATCTATAGTTGTGCCCATACCTGCCGTTAGTATATCATAGAATGCAGCGATTCTGCCGGCAACGATAGGGGTAGCAAACGAGCTGCCATGAACTGGTTCTCCGGAAGCCGTCAACGGATTCTGAAAACAAAGTTCGTTTCTTGGTGGATCGATCCTGATGGTGCAAGTTTCATCTGCGTCCGCACCGACGCTCACAAACGTTCTTGAATGATTTTGTTGTAAACTTATTTTGTCTTCAGGACTGAAAACGGTAGTGACTGAAAGTACGTTCCCGTAGTGGGCTGAGAGTACAGCGGGATAAACCGGATGTTTTCCTAAATCCCGCACATCGGCCGCTGACACAAAACCTGAATTGATAACAGCAGTGTCTTCAGTTATATCGCGATTTCCGGCTGACGTTATGAGCAATATGCCGTTAGCCGTGAGGTGCGTTTGAATGTAATCAGAGAACAAACCCGGCGGATTATAGAGGTCGTGCCAGTAGAATCCGAAACTTGCATTTATTATCTTGATACCGCTATGTTGGGCATATGAAAAAGCGCACAATATCTTGAACAAAGAAGTGTTTCCCTGGCTGTCAAAGATCTTCACGGGTATGATATTCACTCTTTGATTATTATAGGCCCGCACCTGGTCAACAATAAATTTAGCGACTTTCGATCCATGCTGACTTGGAAAATCGTCGTCGGTTGTGCTGTTATCATTTGCGAAATTCCATCCAAGGGCGGCCTCCGCATAGCAGGGGTGCGCGAGCCGGCGAGTATACTTATCCTTGATCGCCGGATCGATTCCTGTGTCGAAAACCGCGAGATCCACAACAGATCCGGTTGTGCCACCTTGAGAGGGAATTGTGTCGTTTTGATACTTTGGGGTTAGGCTGTCCCTGTCAATGTGTATTGGAATATTGTAGCAGTACTCAACTACATCGTCGCCTCCTCCATGCGGCTGACACGGATCCTTGGAAGTCACAGTGCACGTAGAAGTTCCACCTGTGCCACCGAACAATTCGATGCTAACCCCTTCGTATAGCTCCAGGTCATTATCATTGCAAAAGCGGCATGCAGGGCGGCCGTTTGTCAAATGATGATCTCGTTTCCAACGTTCGAAATCCTGAACGCTTACACCAGGTTTCCTCCACAGAATAATAGCAGTGTCTTTGGGGATTTCAGTACATGGATATTCACACCATGAGGTTATTGTTGACTTTGTCAAATATTTCCTGTGGCAACAGGCAGATACAAGAAAAGTGCACAGAATTACAAGAAGTAAACCGATAAAATTTTTCGGTTTGCGATGTAACGTTTTCATAAAACAGTTTTTTAGTGATGATTTTTTACGGATGTATAATTTACTTTTTGACAGCTTTTTAGTGGTAACAAGAATAATGTTTGGTAGTCACAACAATAAGATTATGAAATTTATTCCGTACTCTAAAGTTTTTTTATCCATTCCTGCGCTTTATCGCTGCCGTCTTCCTGTCCATCGATCACTTTTTGTAACAGTTTCTTCGCTTCCTCTTTATCACCAGGATTGTTCCTTTCAAGCAACGTAACAGCCTTCAGGAAATCGCCCGAATTAATGTGCAGGTCCATTTTCGCGAGCTCATCGAATTGTGTCAGTGCCGCATCATAATTTTTTTGCTTCAGGTAGGAGAGACCAGCTAATTTTTTTGCATCACTGATATCAGGATGATCTTTTCCGAATGCATCGAACACCTGGCCGGCTTTATCATACTGTTTATCATTATAGGCTGATTTGCCCAGGGCCATACTATCTTTAAGATCAGCACCCATCTGCTGGCTTATTTCCGAATAATTATCATTAACATAATTGGCTGCAAGCTTTTGAGTAGAAGGTGTGGCTTCGAAAAGATATACAGAAGCTGCGAGTACCAGGCAGGCTGCAGCAGCATAAGCACTCCAACTCCGCAAGATAGACCTCTTTGCGGGGGCAATGGACGGAATATCTTGAACGGCAGCGAGGTTTTCAGCTTCTCTGCCTTCCTTCCATTCAGTGTGCTTTTGTTCCAATAATTCTTCCCGTAACGACTGCCGGGTTGTTACATAAAATGCGACCTCGCGGGCAAACTCCTCATCGGCTTCGCACTTTTGTTCAAATGATTTTCTTTCGTCCGGGGATAACGTATGCTGAAAATACGATTCAATATACTCAAGTGTAGTGTTCATTGTATGTAGTTAATAAGATTTGAATTAAAGATTATATGCTAGGTTCTGCCGATGTATGCTGCCGTGAAGAATCGAAATGTAGCCCAGGCTATGATGTTTCCCGCACCTTTTCCCGCAGTTTCTCCAGGCATCTTAACCGGGTAGTTTTAACTACGGCGGCGTTATGATACGCTAGAGCTTCCGCGATCTCTTTATCGCTCACTCCATCTTCAAACATGAGTAAGATCTCTTTACATTTTTCGCCGATTGCATTGAGCTGCTCTTTGATCTTCGCCTTCAATTCGCCTGTCATAAGCCGCTCAACTATCGTCTTTGCGGCATCGGGCAATTGGTTCAGCATTTCAGGTACCGGCATTGTTTTGTGCACCTGTTGCTTATTAGTCGTGTTTTTTCGGATAAGGTCAATGCATTTGTTGGAAAAAATTTGGTACAGGTAGGTTTTAAGGGAGGAACGGCCGTCAAAATTGTTGTTAATTATGTTCTGGATCGCCGATAAGATCGTGTCACTGTACGCGCTGAAGCTGTCGTCATAATTCAGGTTATATTTCCGGCAACCTTCGTCAATGAAGTAATAATACTGCTGGTATAATGCCTTTTCGTGGCGGGAACGTTCTGAATAGTTACCGCGCAGACCATAGAGTATCTGGAAATCCTGATTTACCAATGGGAAAACTTTAGACTAAAATAAATGAAATAATGGGATTTGCAGATAAAGCGAATCTTTTATTAAAGCGGCCCGCACTTATTATGTATATATATTGTCACCCGCGCGCCTGGCTAAAATTATTTCAAAAGAATTTTTTTGTTTTGTTTCCATCGCAATTCCTTCTTCGATTCATTATTCATACCGGGTAATTCCGTTACCTCGAAAGGCAAAAAATCAATTTCTAATTATTAAAATTTCAAAAAATGAAAAAAGGTTTCTTAGCAGCTCTTTTAGTAGTTGCTTTCGGTTCAGCTGCACTTGCTGATGGAAAAAATAAAATGCTTGATGATCTTAAGACCGCATTGAAAAGTTCACACGCCGTTGTACAAACTACAGAATCTTACAAGAAGGCGAGCTTTGTTTTCAACAGCAAAAGTGTAAGCGCTTATTTCAATGCTGAAGATGAAGAGTTGATCGGGTTTAGTGTAGCTATCAGCTCAAATGATCTGCCCCAGGGTGCTTTGGAAAATATTTCAAAAAAGTACCAGGGATGGACAATTTCTGACGCTATTATGTTCATTAACGCAGATGGTTCCACCTCTTATTTTGCAAAGGTTGACAAAGGAAGCCACAGCGTCGCTCTTAGTGTTTCTGACAAAGGCAAATTGAGTATTTACGCACAAATGCCTCATTAAACATCGGGTTTGCATTCACGGGTCAAAAAATCATGCATCATGAAAACGGTTCTTCTTTCTACGATTTTAAGTGTTGTTATTTCCTTTGGAGCTTTCGCTAATGATGACAGTATCGATGCTCACCTGGCAAAAACGCTTCCACTGATCTTCAAAATGACTGACGAAACGTACCTGTTGAATGCAAACGCGTATTACCAGACAACGGTTTTTTTCAAAGGAGTTCCAGTTACTGCTTTCAAGAGCAATACGTCAAATTGGGTGGGCTTTTTCGAGAATCTTTCCGCGGCTGACCTGCCTCAAAATTCACAACTAACGATCGCAAGAAACTTTCATGGCTGTAAAATTCAACAGGTACGTATGTATATAGGTATCGACGGAGAGATAGATTATTTCGCTGAATTGGCGCGCGATAAAAAAAGCTTCATTTTAAAAATTGATGTTAACGGCAACGTAAAGCGTTTTAGCTGCAATACAACTCATGTTGTAAGTTAAGGTTGAGCAACCGAAAATCTTTGAAACAAAAGACCAGGCGATGTAAGCCTGGTCTTTTTTATTTATTGTTTACAAGTAATATTTTTCGTCCAGATAAAATAAGCCATCCTTCTTCTTCCAGTACCAAAACTTTTTTTTGTAGATATAATACACGCCCCTCAGTGAACTAAGCTGGTATGGTTTAGAAACATAAAGAACGCGCGGGGGTATCGTTTTATAGCGGGTGTTTAGATTAATTTTTTGTTGAGGCGTAAAACCTTTAGACAGTTGAAGGTAATCGAAGGTCACTCCTGCATCCGGCGGCAAAGCGCCTTCCGAAACAATTATTTTGCCGTTGGCGTCGCTTACCACAAGCACAGCAGCGTTCGAATTGACGGGGGCCGCGGTTAACGTATCCTTATTTACGGCAGGGGGAATGTTTGCGCTTGTATCCGTATGCGCAGGCGTCGTGATGACGTGTGTGTTTGCAGGCGGCACCGTTTTCCTGCTGCAGGACGTGATAACAACGAAGCTGAGTATTATAATAAAAACTTTTTTCATCTGTCAACACCAACCGAATTTTATGCCATAATCCTCACGCCAGCCGAATTTGAAGGTAAGAGTTTATGAATTGACGGTCTTATCGCAGGGCGG
>DASQJI010000755.1:0-2740 GCA_035631175.1 Parafilimonas sp. | reverse complement strand
TATTGCTGTTGTTTATAATCGTAATGACTGTAGGCATTATTGCAGGCAGTTACGTGGCGTTCTATCTTTCTTCATTTAATGCGATAAGAATATTTAAAGCGCTGATGCCGCAAAGTTCGCAAAGCATATTCCGGAAAGGATTGATCGTAGTTCAGTTTGCAATTACGATCGGCTTGATGGCATGCACTCTTCTCGTGTCGCAGCAACTGCGGTACAGTAAAAACATTAATATGGGTTTTGACAAAGACCACATCCTTGTGTTGCCTTTGGTTGGTGAGACTACGGGGCAGGCTTACCCATTGCTTAAACAAAAACTGTCTCAAATCGCAGCTGTAAGAGAATTGTGTGCAGTTTCTGAAATTCCATATAACGGCATTACCAACAATGGCTTTATTCCTGAAGGTGATTCGAAAGCCATCATCATTCACCAGCTCGATGTCGATGAAAACTTTTTAAAGACGTTCAACATCAACATGGTATTAGGTAATTTCTTTTCAAAAGATCTGCCTACACTCAACGACGGTTATGTAATAAATGAAACGCTCGCTCGAACATTAGGTTGGAAAAATCCGGTCGGAAAGATAATCAGCAGAAATGGGGAACATAAGGTGATCGGTGTCATCAAAGATTTTCATTTTGCTTCATTGCATGATAAAATAGAGCCGCTGATAATAACTAATAAACCATGGGCTGACCGTTATTCATACTTGGCTATAAAATACACAACCGACAATACATCTGCTTTTGTAAATGACATAAGACAAACATGGAAAACCACTGTAGCTGGCGCCCCTTTCGATTACTGGTTCCTTGACGATGCATTCAATACGATATACAAAAGTGAGGAGCGCTTCCGGCAGATCTTCACGTATTTTTCTGCCTTGTCGATTGTTCTTTCACTTGCTGGTGTGTTCGGTTTAGTTGCGCTTTCTCTTAAACAGCGCACAAAAGAATTTGGCATAAGAAAAGTGCTTGGTGCGAGAGTCCAGGACATGATCGGTCTTGCAACAAAGGATTTTGTACGAATGATCGCTTTAGCAGCGGTGCTTGTTACGCCGGTGGCATGGACATACATAAATAAATGGTTAGAAAACTTTGCTTATCGCATTCAAATCAATTGGTGGGTTTTCGCTCTTTGTGGCTTATCTGTCTTACTCATCACAGTTGTCATAATCGGTTTCCAGGCAATAAAGGCGGCGCTGGCGAATCCCGTAGATAGCCTGAAAACAGAATAGTTTTATCAGACAACATTTTCGTAATTCTAAGCTCTGAGTTGATCAGCATCATGTTCCCTATTGCCGGTTGTCATATATTTTCTTTCGTCCGCAACTTAGCTTTGGCCTGAGCTATATGTGTGCTGGCCAAAAAGGATTGCGTTACCCGAACTTTCTGTCCCACCTCATTAAATGCTGCTCTCTTAAACCTGTGCAACACCAGTAATTACCAAAAAGAATTACCATGAAAACAAAATTATTTTTTCTCATTACCAGCTTAGCTGTTTATGCCGCAAACGGATTTCCGCAGGTATCGATTGATTGGCTCCATTCAATTAACACACATCCGGAACGTGGCGCGTCAATCGCGCGCGATAATTCGAATAACACATATGCTTTAGGCAGCGGCGGCGGCTTTATTTATCTCACCAAGCGTGATAAATTTGGGAATTTCAAATGGCAAGTGAAGTCAACTTCTTACCTGGGAGAGAATGCGGTTCGTGTTTTTGTTGATCCGCAGGGAAATGCAGTTGCCGTTGGCTACCGTTATTCTACATTGCATGAAGGGCCATTTGCAGTTGCATTGATCGTTTTGAAGTACACTCCTGCTGGCGACCTTATTTACAAAACAGTCATCCCCGGCACCTACACTTATTTTAATAACAGTGAAAATAGAACCAACATAACCGCAGAGATGGACGGGGCAGGAAATATCTACATCGGAACCGAAGGGCAGGTAACCGGGTATCCAAAGCAGGGATTTAATGCGGTAAAAGTTTCTTCCGCAGGCAGCGTCGTTTGGGTTAGCACCGAAACATTCAATATTGGTAGCAACTTCTTTTATGTGTCAAACATAAGGCTGAGAGGAAACAGGCTGGGGCTTGAAGGCACTACCCTTTATTTTACGGCGAATGCCAGTACCTGGGTACTTGATACAACAGGCCATTCTTTGTGGAGCAACGTAAGTCCCGGTATTTTGGGACAGGACATAGCTTTTGATAAGAATGCGAACACGTATGTGCTTACCAGTTTTAATAACAATTTCAAATACGACGTCGGCCTTTACAAGTTTGGTAAGACAGGAGGAATACCTGTGACGAAGTCGTATGATTTTGGAAGCAATGAATTGGGGTATGGGATGGAAATGATGCCTAACCAAAGCCTGGCAATTATGGGTGCAAGTACCCAGCAGAACGGAGGGTTGGCTTATCTTGACTGGGTGACATTCAGAGTTGACCTCAGTGGAAATTTAATATGGTCAAAGCGTTACGACAAGTCAACGGGCAATGATGAAATTCCGCGAATGATAAAAGTTGATGCCAGCAATAATATTTACGTTACCGGTATAGGTGGTCCATTTCCCGGCGGATCAAATCTTGGCGCATTACAGGGAGTAACGCTAAAGTATTCCGCAAATGGTGCGCTCAAATGGAAATCCATAATCGACACACTCGGATTTGATGGAGTAAACTTAGCACTGGGCACCGACACAAGTGTGTTTGTAATAAGTGCAAGCGCTTCTGCTG
>DASQJI010000754.1:0-2574 GCA_035631175.1 Parafilimonas sp. | reverse complement strand
ACACAAACACGATCAGGCAGGCACATAAAAAAAACAGACGACACGACCGAGACGCCGGGCTTCGTTTTTACAAATTGCAACGCGGGCCGTATCGTGTGTTGCGTGGTATGTACCGCGCCTGAAACCATTCCATCCGCAAGGCCTTTGTAAACCATCATGGTGCCGAAGTATGACACGTCGGTCATCATATCTCTCGCCATTTCCAGTTCTACGTTTTTGTGCTTTCGTAGTTCGTACAATGTTTGCGCATAGTCATCAAAGTATTCTGATCTCACCGGGTCAATTATCCGGATGTTGTTCAGATCGAGTGTCAAACCAAGCCGTTTTACGGATGCTGCTATCTCAAGGGGGTCTCCAAGCAATGTGAGCTCTACGATCTTTTGATCGACCAGCCGCGTGGCTGCCTTCAATATCCTGTCTTCATTACCTTCCGGAAGTACGATATGTTTGATCTCGCTCTTCGCCCATTTTACGAGCTGGTATTGAAACATGTGCGGCGTAATTCCTTCCGGAGTGAACGTCACTATTTTTTCATCCAATGCTTTTACGTCGACATATTTTTCAAAAACATCAATAGCCAGTTGTATTTTTTTCTTGTTGTCGGGTGTGATCTGTGATTGGATCGAATCAAGTTTTGCAGTGGTTTTAAATGTGCCGTCCGGAACCGAGATGATGGGCACAATCGTTTGCGATCCGCGGATGAGCCTCATTACAGGTTCTTCCGGCAGAATGCCCGCAGTGAGTATGATGCCGGAAACTTTTGGATAGCTCGTAGAAATATTTGCCTGCAGCGCGCTGATGATGATATCACCACGATCACCCGGTGTAACGATCACCACATTTTCCGTCAGGTAATTCAGGAATCCAGGCACCTGCATCGCTCCTGTAACAAAATCATCCACCTGGTTGCTAAGCTCATCCACACCGAAAAGCAGTTGGCCGCCCATGCGTGCATAAATCTCCTTCATGGTCGGGCTCTTCAAACTTTTTTCGAAAGGGATAACCGCGATTATCGAATGGCCTTGCAGTTCCAGCGTTAACAATTGACGAACGTCTTCGCACTGTTGGCTGTCAACCCTGTTTACGACAATTGCAAGTACCTCCACTTCGCGTGACTGAAAATTGTGAACAATGGTTAGCGTACTTGTCACCACCTGCGCAGTGGTTTTATTTTCAGCAGAAGTGACGATGATGACGGGCGCACTTAAATTTTTTGCGATGGAAATATTCGCATCAAATTCAAATGCGATGCCCTCTCCCACAAAATCGCTTCCTTCTATTACCGTAAAATCATAGGCTTCTTCCAACTTTTTAAACTTGTCGATGATCGTATCAATCATCTCTCCCTGGCTGCTCTTTTGTATCATCCGGAGAGCCTGCGAGCGCGTGAAAGCATATGTATCGTCGTAATTCACGTCAAGACCGAAATATTGAATAACAGTTGAGATGTGCTCATCTTTTTTTTCTTTAGAATCCGAATTTATAATAGGCTTGAAATAGCCTACTTTTTTTGCTTTGCCTAGTAGCATATTCACCAGCCCGATGGCGATGATCGATTTACCGCTGTAAGGTTCGGCGGTCGCGATGAAAATATTTTTCGACATGATTGAATAATGGTGGGTAAAAATAGCATAAAGAGAGAAAGGTTTGAGGTTTGAGGTTTGAGGTTCGTTTATTGGTTTATTGGTTAATTAGTTAATTGGTTTAACATCGGGACTGTAAGTTGTCGCTTCACTTCGCTGTGGGCTTTTCGTTTTCCTTCGTCAGCGCGTCAGCTTGTGCAACCAACCGGGCGGTCATTACGTTTCATCAGGATCTTCGTCACCCACACATGATGATCATTTAAAGATAGTTGCGCCGTGCATTAGATCAACGAACCGCCTGACGCTTTGTTTAGGAAGACGCTGGATACAAAATATCGCTTCTCATGTCCTTACATGAACTCGTATAAACCACGAGGCCTAACAGCGACCAGCCAATTATCGAATACAAGCTTGTGATAAAAAGTTCTGCGTTACTGCTGCCAAATATCAGGCGTGTAAGCACCAACGTTACAGGGAACCACAAACCTACAAACAAAGGCACGAACCGTTTCCAGCCATGAAGTTGTTTTGCGGAGACAATTGCGATTCCGGTCGCGAGCATAAAAAGATTATCGAAGGGCCAGCCAATCGCGTCCGTAATATTATATAACATCGTGTTGCATGTCGGATTGATAATAGAATACACGTTCCAGAGATTACCAACGGTGAGAAGGACCATCTGGATGATCAGGATAGTTCCGCCTTTTTTATTTCCGGCGGCGTTGAGTTTGTATAAACCCAGAATGCTGCAAAACCAGCCCGTCATATAGATCAGTCCAAATATGCCGCCTAACGAAGTGGGAACTGAGTTCTCAAAAATGCCCGACATGCTTAATTGAATGGCGAGAAACGGGCTGCCGAGAATGCCCAGTAATCCCAAAGTCCGAGTGCTCATGATAATTTATTTTTTGCGTTTATGAATGCATCAAAAGTAGAAGCGTCGATATGCGAAGACAATCGCATGTATGTGTGGAATAATGAATGAATCCGT
>DASQJI010000753.1:0-3885 GCA_035631175.1 Parafilimonas sp. | reverse complement strand
TTCAGGCCGGAGCTCAGGGAAAGACCGGTCGTAGTGTTAAGCAATAACGACGGTTGCATCGTCAGTCGCACGGATGAAGCAAAAAGATTAGGAATTGAAATGGCAGGCCCGTATTTCAAAGCCAGGCCTTTGATAGAAGAGAACGACGTGACTGTGTTTTCGTCAAACTATAATTTATACGGAGATATGAGCTGGCGGGTGATGGAAACACTGCGCCTGCTGGTTGGAGAAGCGAACGTGGAAGTATATTCAGTTGATGAAGCGTTTTTGAATTTGACCGATTTTTCCGCTGAACATCTGCAGGAAATAGCGCTGAAGATCCGGCACACTGTTGAGCGATGGACTGGTGTGGCAGTGTCAGTCGGCGTTGCACAAACAAAAGTGCTTTGCAAAGTTGCCAATCACATTGCCAAGAAAAGTAAGAATGCCACGCAATGTGTAACAGTGCTTGATTCCAAACATAAAATAAATGAAGCGCTCGCGTCGACTGAAATTAAAGAAATATGGGGCGTCGGAAGGCAGTACGCCGACAAGCTTACATCGTTCGGCATCTATGACGCACTCACACTCAGCAAAATGCCCGAAGAGTGGGCAAAGAAAAATTTAGGCGGCGTTGTTGGCGTTCGACTCATAAAAGAACTGAAGGGCGAACCTGCGATCGTGATGGACGAGCCACTTATCGAGAAAAAAATGATAGCGACGACGCGAATGTTTGGAACGCCTGTTACAGAATTAAAAGACATAAAAGAAGCTGTTGCTACCTACACTTCAAGAGCTGCGGAAAAGCTGCGCCGACAATTTGGTGCGGCCTCCGTAGTAAGTGTGTTTGTAGTGCCAAAAGAAGAACGTCCACGAGGCGAACGTTTCAAACACGGTCGTATGATTAGTGAAGCAGTGGTGTTGTCGAACGCAACTTCGGTGACGAGCGAATTAATAAAGCCTGCCGTTTACCTGGCAGAAAAAGTTTTCAGGATCGCAAATAAAGAAAGGCCGAGCTTGTTTAAGAAAGCCGGGGTAACACTCAGCGGAATTGTAAAAGATGAGTTGCTGCAGGGCAACCTGTTCCGGCCGTCGTTGAAAAACAACGGACGCCTACTCATGAGCATGATGGATAATATTAACTTCAGCATGCGCGATGATATACTCAAGTTCGCGGCTTCAGGCACCGCGAGGAATTGGAAGATGCGGCAGGAATGGCGAAGCCCAAGATATACAAGTCGCTGGGACGAACTAAGGGTGGTCGAATGAATTTATTTAATACAGGTGTCGGGTCTTATTATGAGTGCACGGGTTTCATCTCGCCAGTACCGGTTCCTTTAGAAATTTCGGCTTCAATAAATTCAGGCCGCAGGCTGCATTTAGTTTATCAACTAATTCAACAGCCAGTTCGGGCGAAGTTGCTTCATCGTGCATGTGCATGAAGAAAAATATTTGCTCGATCCCGTGTGCCAGCCAGGATTTCATACGATCCACCCACGCGTCAACTCGGGTATGATCGGTTTCATGAAGGCTGTTTCCAACGAAACGGATAAATGCTTTTGGAATTGTCAGATGCATGTGTGCACAATCTCGCCTGCCGGCAACATCGGTGATCACAGCGCCTATCTTTAATCGACGAAGTGTATCCATGAGCTCATTCCGCATGTCCTCTTTTGCAAACCAATCCGGGTGTCGTACCTCTAAGAAAAATTGCACATCGGTTGGTAATGACTCCAGAAATTCAAACAAATCTGCCTTTCGCTTTGGCCCATATGCGTCGCTTACCTGTACCAGGATAGGGCCGAGGTGCTCCTTAAAAGTCAAAACACCGCGCAAAAATTCGTTGATGAGAAAATCTTTGTCTGTCAGTTTTCCAAAATGGGTAACTCCTTTGTACATCTTTGGACAAAAGAGAAAATCCCTTCCCTCTGACTTCAATCTCCAATTTTCAATCGCCTTTGGCCCATACACTTTATAGTGCGTTGCATTCAATTCAATAGAGTTGAAGTGCTTCACATAATGCTGGAGAAAATCCTTTTCTTTTGTACCGGACGGATATATCTTTCCGATCCACTCAAGCCTTCCCCATTTCGAACAACCGATAAAAACTTTTGCGTTTGGCTTTTTTCTGCCAGTCAAAATGTTTTTATTCGATGGCGGCTCCGGCGGTAAATGAAAATCAATTTCGTTTAACTCTTCAGGTTCAACCCGGCCAAATTCCATGAGAAAATGCTTTTGTAGTTACGGATCTGCAATTCAAGCAATGGTCTTCTTCGTCAATCTTGCGGTTAATCCGCAGGAATTATGCCAGACTTCCGGCAATTATTGAACACGCTGTGCATTGCGTTTACTCCAGGTTCGTCCTCAACCATCTTTCTGCATCGTCAATTGCCATTCCCTTACGCATTGCGTAATCCTGGAGTTGATCTCTTTGTATTTTTCCGAGACCAAAATAATGACTTTGAGGATGGGCGATGTACCAGCCGCAAACGGATGCAGGTGGATTCATCGCAAGGCTTTCGGTAAGTTGTATGTCGATACTTTCTTTTATCCTCAGCAGCTGAAACAACTTAATTTTTTCCGTATGATCAGGACAAGCCGGATAACCTGGTGCAGGACGAATGCCTTTGTAATTTTCCCTGATCAGTTCTTCTCTCGTGAGATGCTCATCTTTTGCATAACCCCAGTGTTCCTTTCTTACTTGCTCATGTAAACATTCAGCGAATGCTTCAACGAGGCGGTCGGCCAAAACCTGCACCATGATCTTGTTGTACTCATCATGTTGTGCAGAAAAGTTGTCGGACTGTTGTTTTGCGCCGTGGATCGTAACCGCAAATGCACCTATGAAATCACGCCCAAATTCACCAGGACGAATAAAATCGGCCAAACTATAACAGGGCTGCCCAATTGCTTTCTTTAGTTGTTGTCTCAAAAACTCGAGGTTGATTTCGCCGTCGCCAGTTGTTACAGTAACTGTGTCGCGGTTGTTGCTTGATGCCGGCCAGAATCCTATCACGCCATCGGCAGTGAACCAATTTTCATCGATAACTTGTTTTAATAAAGCTGTTGCATCCTGATGCAGCCGCGTCGCTTCAACCCCGAAGATCGGATCTTCCAGTACGTCCGGAAATTTGCCGGGCATTTCCCACGCAATAAAAAATGGTCCCCAATCAATGTATCGAGCGATCGTCGCGAGATCAAAAGCTTTAAACACTTTTATTCCATCAACCGCAGGCGTTACCGGCTGGTAATTTTTCCAGTCCAAATATTCTTTTAAAACTACTGCTTCTTCATACGGAATTAAATTTTTTTGCGACTGCTTATTCAGGAACTGTTCGCGCAGATTGCTGTACTCTTTCTTTACCTGCTCGAGCACATTCTTTTTTTGATTTTCATTCAAGAGATTAGTTACCACCGCCACGCTCCGCGATGCATCGAGTACATGTAACACGCCATTGTCATATTGCGGAGCGATCTTCACAGCCGTATGTGTTCGTGACGTTGTTGCACCGCCAATCAGTAACGGTTGATGCATCTTGCGGCGCTTCATTTCATGCGCCACATGAACCATCTCGTCGAGCGAAGGCGTGATCAGCCCACTCAGTCCAATAATATCAACGCTTTCCTTTTCGGCTGTTTCTAAGATCTTATCTGCTGGTACCATAACGCCGAGGTCAATTACGTTGTACCCATTGCATCCAAGCACAACACCGACAATATTTTTTCCAATGTCGTGCACGTCGCCCTTCACCGTTGCCAGCAAAATTTTCGCCGCGCCTTTCTGTTCTTCGAAATTCAAATTGTTCTTGCTTACCAGTAGTTTTTCTGCATCAATGAACGGCGTTAGATAAGCCACGCTTTTTTTCATGACCCGCGCACTTTTCACAACCTGCGGCAGAAACATTT
>DASQJI010000752.1:0-7958 GCA_035631175.1 Parafilimonas sp. | reverse complement strand
GCATCGCCCCAGCTTTCAAGGTAATGATGATCAGGGATCACGTACTTGCAAAGCTGTGTCGTTTCATCATTTTTTGGATTGAATGAAACAGCTACCCTAACTCTTTTTAAGCCATCAACAAATCCCTTCGCGTTATTCCATGTATAAGCAGGATTTGCACCTTGAACGAGTAAAGCACCGACAGCGCCGGAGTTCATGTCATTCACCAGCTTTGCGATATCGGTATCAACGCCTGCTTTTGTTTTGTTTGTAACCGACCAGTCGATCGTGTTTCCCGATGCGCCAATTGCATCGTTGATCGCATTTACAACCAGCTGAACATTTACGTCGTTACTTCCGCATACAACGAGTGCCGCTCCACGATTAGCCGAGAGCTCCTTTGCAGCCTTTTCTATTCCTCCTTTTAATTTCGGGTCACTTATATTTGATGCACCTTGTCCGTTCAATGCGCCTAATAATGCAACGGCCACGGCGCCGGTTTCAGACGGACGATGGACGTATCTCTCATCGGCGTTACAACCGGTCATGCTCAATATCGATTCAAACTGTATATGCCTGCTCATCGCAGGATTTTTCTCATCTATCTTTCTGCCAACGGCGTACTGCGAAGCAAATTCCACCGGGCTTAACCATGTTCCCAGGAAATCAGCACCCAGGCTTACTACAACTTTTGCTTTGTCGAACCGGTATGAAGGAAGCGCTCTTTTACCTTTGGATGCTTCGTTTGCGAGCAGCATGCCGCTATAAGAATCAGCATCATAAACAACATGTCTGCTGCCCGGATACTTTGCCAAAAACTGGTTGATCGCTTCCAGGGTTGTTGGCGAATTAACAGTGCTCGTAAGGAGCACTATCGGTGCGCCTCCAAGACCAGCCAATGCGGCGCCTATCGCCTGGTCGATATAAGCAAGTGTAACTTCTTTTCCATCGATAGTGGGGAATCGTAGCCGTGCCGTGTCGTATAAACCCAGAACTGACGCCTGCACTTTTGCGGAGGTGCCGCCCTTAGTAATTGGCGACAATGTATTGCCTTCGATTTTTATAGGCCTGCCATCTCTCACTTTCGCCACAACGCTGATCGCTTCGCCATCCTGTACATAAGTGGTGGCATAATAATTCGCAATGCCCGGAACGATATCCTCGGGCTTATTTACAAAAGGAATCGATTTTCTTACAGGTACTTCGCAACTGGCGGCAAGCACGGCAGCAGTTGTACTAAAGCCGAGATATTTCAAAAAATCTCGTCTTTGCGTGGAGGCCTTTAGAAAACTGTCGGCAAATTCAAAAGGTAATTCTTCCCGAAATTCATCTGTTGACGCTTTTTTGAAGGCTTCGCTCTCGTTCAACTCAGTAAAATTTTGCCAGTACTTTTTTTGATCCATATTACCGATCCCGCGAGGCGGGATGTTGCCTTAAATCCTGAATAAAGACTTAAGAAGTTAATAATAAATATTACTAATCAATTTTAGTGTACAACCTCTTCGCCATCAAGAAAGCTTCTCAATAATGACATTTCTGGCACTCAGCGCCGCCAATATCTTTTACCGTAACACTATCCATCCTGTGATTCTTAATATCTTCCTTATACTTTTCGTACATGCTGTAAAAACCATTGTTATCAAATTGAACTTTTGTAGTGCGGTGGCAGTTCAGGCACCATCCCATGCTTAACGGAGCAAATTGATAAACCTCATTCATGGAAGTAATTTCTCCGTGACAAGTTTGGCATTGAACTCTTCCTGCATTTACATGCTGCGCATGATTAAAGTAAACATGATCGGGAAGATTGTGAATGCGGACCCATTCGATCGGCTTTGCTTTGCTCGCATCCCACGGCTTGCCGGGCTCATAACCGGCGTACTTATATAGTTTTTGAATTTCGGCGGTGCCGTTTACTTCATTACCGTCAGCATTAACCAGCTTTTCTCCTTTGTATTCATTGATCGCCATGTGGCAATTCATACAAATATTCACAGAAGGAATTGTGGCCTGCTTGCCCTGGTAAACACCAACGTGGCAATATTGACAGTTGATCTGGTTTGCCCCTGGGTGAACTTTATGAGAAAAATAAATCGGCTGTTGAGGTTCATAACTCTGCTGCCGCCCTAATCCTACTGCGCCTTCTGTGATATAATAACCTCCAATTAAGAATAATATCAAAGTGGCGATCGTGATGTAGCTTTTGTTACGCCAGAATGGTATCGGCTCATGAGCAGGAATACCTTCCTTATCATCTGCCATCTTTTTCAAGTTGGCGTTGATATATAGTAACGTAAATGCAACGATAGCAAGGATCAACGTGAGTATTCCAAAGAGCAATGATTTATCGCCCGTCTCGGGATTCGCCGCTTCACCCGCCGGCCCACCAGCAGGCGCCGCACTAGCTGCCTTTGCTTGTTGATCAATATAGCCAACTATGGCATCAATATCTTTTTCTGAAAGACCCGGAAACGGAGTCATTACCACCTGGTATTCTTTCTGCAAGCCAGCCGTGTAAGGATCCTTTTTCATGTATCCCGGCGGGTTATGTACCCACGCGTACAGCTGTTTTCTGTCGCTCCATGGACCGCGTTCTTCCAAACCTGCTAACGCGGGCCCGGTCAATCGTTTGTTCACCGCATGGCAGGACGCACAATTAGCCAGGAATAATGCATGCCCGTCTTGCGCAAAAGACGAAAGAGAAAATAAGACTGAGATAAAAAAAAAGCTGGAAAATGTAGTAGTTCTGATCGTGGCTATTCGTCTTTGTTTGAACATATCACGTGTCGATTGGTGCGATGTTGGGAATGTGCCGACGCGGCAAAAATATGACAGGATGGTGACAATTCACATTTCATTAAAAATTTTTTTTAACCATGTTTCTCGTTGATAATATGCGCTTTGAAAGCATTTAATTTGCACAGTTTTCATGAGCTCAAAACAGAAAAAGAACATAGCGATTTTTGCTTCCGGAACAGGCACAAATGCGGCGAATATCATTCGTTATTTTTCGGAAAAACGAACGGCACAGATTGCATTGATCGTTTCAAACAATCCAACTGCAGGCGTTTTAAAGATCGCAGAAGAAAATAACATCTCAACACTGTTGCTTCAAAAAGAAAAATTCTTCAGGGGCGATGCTTATGTGCCCGAGTTACAGCACGCGGCTATAGATTTCATCGTCCTGGCTGGATTTTTATGGAAGCTTCCTTCAGCGCTTATTAACGCTTACCGGGATAACATCATCAATATTCATCCGGCACTACTTCCAAAATATGGTGGCAAGGGCATGTATGGAAATTTTGTACATGAAGCAGTGCTGTCGACAAAAGAAAAAGAAAGCGGCATCACGATCCATTTCGCGGACGAATTTTATGACAACGGAAAAATTATTTTTCAAACGACTTGCCCGGTTTACGAAAATGATACTTCGGAAACTCTCGCCAAAAGAATTCATGAGCTGGAGTATAAATATTTTCCGGTTGTGATCGAAGAAGTGATTGCCAAGCTTTAAATGCTGGTTGTGAATAGTGAATGGTCAATGGTGAATATAATTTCTGACGATGATGAGTAACCAACGGCTTATCTCATTTCTGGCGATCACAAATTGTCGATCGTAAGTTTTTTCAATGTTCACGGTACTAGTCCGCCGGAATTTCGTCGAGAGTCATTTTTACTTTGTCGAAAGGAAAGGAACTTCGAAAGCGCATTCACGATTCACAATTGCCAATTCACGGGGTAAATCCGCCATCCTGGGGTGTTGATTGCGACAAAGAGATTTTCTACTTTTACGTTTTTAAAAATTAAGACCGGATATGAAGCACGTGTCAATTCTTATTCCGCAGGGACATACCAGCGTGGTAAACATTGAAGGAACACACCAGATCCTTTCGTATGTAAATCTGTTTTGCGATGAAATGGGAAGAGAAGCGGTGTTTAAAGTTCAGCTCGTTGGCATTGCGCATGAAACAAAGCAAACGACCGGGTTATTTACGATCAATCCCGACGTGCTGATAAAAGATGTAAAGAGAACAGACCTTATAATTATTCCCGCGATTCACGGCGATCATCAACAAGCGATGGAAAACAACAGGGCGTTTGTTCCATGGATCATAGAGCAATACAAAGCGGGCGCCGAAGTGGTTAGTTTTTGCGTGGGTGCATTTTTCCTGGCGGGCACCGGCTTGCTCACCGGAAAGCAATGCGCAACGCACTGGTCGATGGCAAATGAATTCCGCCGCTTGTTTCCCGATGTGCAGTTAATGGATGATAAGATCATGACTGAAGAAGACGGTATTTACACCAGTGGCGGAGCATACTCGTATTTGAACTTACTGTTGTACCTGGTCGAAAAACACGCGGGCCGCGATATTGCCATCCTTACGTCAAAAACATTTATGATCGATATCGATCGCGATAGTCAGTCCCCATTCATTATGTTTCGTGGACAAAAATCGCACGAAGACGAGCCCGTGAAAAAAGCGCAGGAATTCATTGAACAAAATTACCAGGATAAGATCACTGTCGACCAATTAGCTGCAATGCTCGCACTCGGACGAAGAAGCCTCGAACGCAGGTTTAAAAAAGCTACATGCAACACTGTAATCGAATATATTCAACGCGTAAAGGTCGAAGCAGCAAAAAAAGATCTTGAAACAAGCCGGAAAAATATCAATGAGGTCATGTATAATGTCGGTTACAACGATACAAAGGCGTTCAGGACGATCTTTAAAAAAACCACAGGCATGACGCCGATCGATTACAGAAACAAATATAACAGGGAAGTAATGGTGGTGTGATGCAGGGACATAATAATCGTTCACACATAAAAAAACCGCCCCGGTGTTGCCGGGGCGGCCTGGTTTTTCACGGCGGATCTTAAAGTGCGTTATTCATGGGCCTGTTCGTGACCGTGGTCAAAGGCAGAACAATACTTTTTTGTTCGTTCGTGTAAGATTTTTCATGCTTCACTTCATGCATGATTTCATGCGGTGTTTCCTTGATCTTACTGAATGTAGTTAATGCCTGTGCCACCACCTGGTCCATGTTATAATATTTGTAGGTGGCGAGCCTGCCAACAAAATAGGTGTTAGTCATAGAATCTGCGAGGCGCTGATATTGTTTATAGATCTCTGCGTTTTCGGCGCGCGGAACAGGATAATAAGGATCGCCTTCTGCCTTTGGAAATTCATACACGATCGAGGTCTTCGAATGTTTCTGACCTGTCAGGTGTTTGAATTCCGTTATGCGCGTGTATGCCTGGCTATTGGGATAATTTACCGTGCCTGTAGGCTGAAACGATTCGCAATCGAGCGTTTCAAACTGAAATTCCAGCGACCGATATGGAAGTTTGCCATAACAGTAATTAAAATATTCATCGATGGGCCCCGTATAAATAAGATTCTTGTGCGGAATCATATCGATCACCTCTTTATAATCTGTATTCAGCATCACTTTAATATTCGGATGCGAGAGCATTTTTTGAAAGAGATGCGTGTAACCATACAAAGGCATCGCCTGGTAGGTGTCCGTAAAATACCGGTCATCTTTATTCGTTCTCGTAGGAACGCGTGCGGTTACACTCGCATCCAGCTCTGAAGGGTCGAGATCCCACATTTTGCGCGTGTAACCCTGGAAAAATTTTTCGTACAATTCCCTGCCGACTTTACTCACCACAACATCCTCAGAAGTCCTGATGCGTGGGATGTGTTCCGCTTTCAAAGCAAGAAACTTTTCAGCATCGGCACACGATAAATTAAGACAATAGAGCCTGTTGATCGTGTTCACATTTATCGGGATCGGTACAAGCTGGCCGTCAACGCTTGCCAGCACTTTATGTTCATAAGGTCTCCAGGGAGTAAATTGACTCAAATAATCAAAAACTTTTTTCGAGTTTGTGTGAAAGATATGCGGGCCGTATTTATGTATTAAAATTCCATCCTTGTTATAGTAATCATACGCATTGCCCGCAATATGATTTCGTTTTTCAACGATTAGCACCTTTTTATGAAGTTGTGAAGCCAAACGTTCAGCAAGCACACTGCCGGCGAAGCCGGCTCCTACAATTAAATAATCAAACATATGTTTTCACTTTTAAGGTTGTTTTGTTATTAATTTGTTTCCACGTCCTTTCTATTAGCGTAAGCATCTCTTCGAACGTATTATCCCACGAGTTGGATGCAAGAAATGCATCAACCCTGCGGAGCCACGATCGCCTGTCTTTTTTATCCAGTTCAATTTCACCTGCCCGGATAAAATCAGTCGCGTCCGATACAATGTGCACCAGGTCATTGTCTCCATAAGGAGAAACCACGTCTCTTATGGGTGTAGAAATCACAGGCTTTCCACCTGAGAGATACTCCGGTGTTTTTGTCGGGCTTATGTATTTTGTGGACTCGTTAATTGCAAAAGGAATAATCGCAACATCCCATCCGGCTAAATATTGCGGTAGCTCATTATATTGCTTAGGACCGGCATAATGAATATTATCAAGCCGTGGCAGTACAGCAGGATCGATCTTTACAACAGGACCGACCAGTATGAAATGCCAATCCGGTTTTTGTTTAGCCACGGCGGCAACAAGATCAAGATCGAAGCGTTCATCAAGCACACCAAAAAAACCAAATCTTGGATGAGGAACATCCTTCTGATCTTCCGGCTCATTCTTTAAGATTCTTGCCTGCGCGAAATGTTCTTTATCGATACTGCTTGGAAAGGGATGTATGTTGGGATGCAGATGCTGCTTTGCATAGTACAGGCTGTATCCGCCTGTAAAAACTATATCGGCTCGTTCCAATAATTTCTTCTCGTTATTTAATAATTCAGGAGGAGCAAACTTGAAGGCTGATAATTCATCCATGCAATCATAGATCAGCATCTCCGGCTTTAAATGCCCGGTAAAATCAAGCGCCATCGGCGTGTAGTACCAACAAGAATACCGCTCAATATTTTTTTGACTGATCAGCAGATCTATCATGCGTTCAAGCTGTTCATCTATTTCTGCTTTTGCCAATTTTTCCGGTAGATGCGGCGTGATTACATATATATTGTCGGTGAAATTTTCAATGTGCAATTTTTTTTCAGTTCCAAAAACGGGTTCTTCAAAATAAAATACGCGTGTAAGTTTCGAAAAGCGGGTTAACAAGTGCTGAGGACGCTGGAAAACGAATTTCCAGCGTAAGTGCGAAAAACAAATCAGATCAGAATCATAAAATATTGTTGAGTCAACGGCGGTGTTTTTATCCATGCCTGAATAAGTACGATTTACGTGCCATTTATTTTACGCATAGATTGAAAGCACTTTTTGATATTTTTTAAAAATCAAATAATATTTTTTTGTGTGCCTGTGGAAAAAAATTCTCAGTGACAACAGAAATATAGTGATGAACAGAATCTTGAAACTTCGACGAACATGTTCACTTGACTCTTGAATTACACTTTTGCATATTGCCGTTGCGACAACATTTCTTTAATGAACGGGAACACGATATTCATCCTTAAATATTTTTTTTGCAGTTGAAGCGGCAACAAATCAAAATCCCGAATAACATGCCGACACTCTTTACAACCGCAATTGCACTGCATGGTCCAATGCCTTTCAAACATTGATGTTGAATAATCCCAAAGCAGTTCTTCGCCCGAAAAAATGTCTCTCAAAGTAAATAGTTCAAGATCTGCATTCACGCCGCAGTTTGGCTCGCATGAATGATTGCTGTATAGAAACGGTGGCTGGCAGTATATATATTTATCAGCACCAATCTGAAGACAATGACTTTCGCGCTCTGCTAACCGAAGCGTTTCATTAAAATCTAAACGAACGCCGGTTGCTTTACAGATGACTGAATGAGCGGGGATTTTTTTTACTGCGAATAAGCCTTTTCCGAACCTCGAAGCTCTTACCTCAGTTAAATTCATTTTCTAGGGTGAATGGTTACCCTAATAAAAAACAAATTGCATTCCGTAAATAAGATCGACAAAAA
>DASQJI010000751.1:0-2005 GCA_035631175.1 Parafilimonas sp. | reverse complement strand
GCTTGCGACCGCTGCGGAAATCCTTTACCACTGCAACTTTGGGAAGAATTTAAGGTAATGGTGAAGCTGGTGGATAACCCTGAAGAAATGAACGACCAGGAAGAAGATCCTGATGTTTATTATATCAGCCGCGGAGAAAGTCATTTGCACCTGGCAGACTGGATTTACGAATTCATTAACCTGAGCATTCCATTGCAAAAAATGTGTGCACCGGGTGAAATCGGCGGTCCGGGATGCAATAAGGAAGTTTTGGAAAAGCTTGCCAACATAGAAACGGGCGGCAAAAGTGATTCGAATCCCTTATGGAAAGGACTCGATAAGTTTAAAGATCTTAAATAAGTTTATAAATTGGTGGTCTGTCTCGTGCCCTTTGTGCCTCTTTGGTTCACAAAAAAATCGAGAGAAGATCCACTTTAAAAATTTGAAATATGCCAAATCCGAAACGCAGACATTCTCAGCAGCGCAGCGCGAAGAGAAGAACGCATTATAAGGCGCAGGAAGTAACGTTAAGCAAAGACAGTACAACTGGCGAGCTGCATGTTCGTCATCGCGCACACGTGAGTGAAGGAAAATTGTACTACAAAGGCAAAGTCGTTTCTGAAAAAGCTCCTTTGAAAGCTTAGTTCCTTCTCTTAATTTAGTTGCGAATGAAGCTCGCTCTCGACATGATGGGCGGCGATTTTGCGCCGCTGGAAGCTGTAAAAGGTTTGCAGCGCTATTTCGAGAGCGGGATCAAAGACATCACCGTTGTTTGCATCGGTGACGAAGAAGAACTCAGCCCTCTGCTGCTTGAACACAAGATTCCGCAGCAAAACATTTCAGTCGTACCCACTTCAGGCGTGATTGGTTATCACGAGCCTCCTACCCGCGCATTAAAAGAAAAGCCAGAAGCCTCGATCCCGAAAGGATTTCAATTACTCGCTTCAGGGAAGATAGATGCGTTCGTGAGCGCAGGCAATACCGGTGCCATGCTGGTGGGCGCCATGTTCTTTTTAAAACCCCTGGACGGAATACTACGGCCCACGATCGGTTCAGTGGTACCAAAGATCGGCGGTGCTACGGGCTTGATCGTTGATGTAGGCCTGAATGTAGATTGCAAGCCGCAGCATCTTGACCAATTCGCCCTCCTCGGTACCTTGTACGCGAAAATTATTTCCGGAATTGAAAATCCGAAAGTCGGCCTGTTAAATGTCGGGGAAGAAGAGGGCAAAGGCAACGCATTATGCCAGGCAAGCTTTCCGTTGTTGAAAGAGAACAGCAAAATAAATTTTATTGGCAATGTGGAGGGAAGGGACATTTTTTATGATGGCGCTGACGTCACAGTTTGTGACGGCTATACCGGAAATGTTGTCTTGAAGATGGCCGAATCTTTTTATGATATTGCCAAGAGCCGCAACGTTCATGCGGATGAATTCATTGACCGGTTCGACTACGAAAATTATGGAGGCACGCCCATTTTAGGTGTTGCGAAGCCTGTTATCATTGGGCACGGAATAAGCAGTGGTGCTGCTTTTTACAATATGCTTTTGCTGGCGCAGAAAATGGTTGAGACCGATCTCTGCGGTGCCATTCGGAATGCGTTTCACGCCTGAGAATGATACGCGAACGCTGACGTGCCCGGACGTTCTAAAAGCTCCCAACACAGCACATGGAACCGTTTCGCGATCGTCATTCGCGACGATCTCATGAGCGCTTCGATCATCAGAATTCAGGGAATTAACGCTCATCGATGATCAGGATCTGACCGAAAAGTAATTTAGTTCCTCACTGAAATTCAAGTACGGATGCTGGCTTTGCAACGTTGTCGTTTTTGCGAGATGTTGCTCGAGGAATTTCTTATGTTGGCCAGATTGCGGATTGAATGGCCTGTGTTTTTTCGCGATGGGTAATTTCTTTATCTCTTCAATCAAATGCCTCGTTGAATGATCGAAGCATGATTCAGAAAATCTTTCTATCACGAATTGAGTGGCAGCATAATTCGGGTGTGCGAGATCCACATCGTAAA
>DASQJI010000750.1:0-4423 GCA_035631175.1 Parafilimonas sp. | reverse complement strand
AGCACCGGAAAATCCTGAACCATTTTTTGCGTTCTGCGGCCGCGATGAGGGAACTCCCATGGATTTTTGCTGGTGTTTACATAGTCTTTCACATGTTTAATGTCCATTCCTCTTTCGAGCATGATCACCTTCAAGCCTTTTTCAGAAAGTTCTTTTGCAGCCCAGCCACCGCTGATGCCGGAGCCTACTACAATTGCGTCATAAACATTGTCAGCCATTATTATGCCCTCCAACTCTCTAAAGGGAGAGTTTATTTAGATTGTTTTTGAAATGTTTTCAATTTCTTTTCGCTTATGAATAATACCGCCACAAAATTCCCCTTTAGGGGATAGGGGCTTACACATCACATAATTGAACCGCGTTTCTCAGTGAAGCAATTTTGTCGTTGGCGGCGGGAATAAATTCCTGTGCAACATAACCGTTAAACCCGGTTTCAACTATCGCCTTCATGATGGCCGGGTAATATAATTCCTGCGTTTCATCGATCTCATGCCTGCCGGGTACGCCACCGGTATGATAGTGGCCAAAGTAAGCAACGTTCTCCCGTATCGTTCTGATCACGTCGCCTTCATCGATCTGCATGTGATAAATATCATACAGCAGTTTAAAATTTGGCGACCCGATTCTTTTACAAAGTTCGACACCCCATTTATGGTTGTCGCACATATAATCTTTATGGTCTACTTTGCTGTTGAGCAATTCCATGTGCACAGTGACACCATTTTTTTCGGCGAGCGGGAGGATCTGCTTCAAACCGTCAGTACAATTTTTCAATCCTGTTTCGTCGTCCATTCCCTCGCGACTGCCGCTGAAAGTAATAACGTCTTTATATCCGTTCTTTGGTATAAGCGGAATTACTTCTGTGAAATCTTTTATTAATTGAGAATGATAGTTTGTATGGTTCCAGCCTTTTGTCAAACTGTTCTCGCCAGCGGTATAGCACATAGAACTGTAAATGCCATATTGCTGAAGTGTGGGCCAATCTTTCGGAGCCACCAGGTCAATTGCATTAAAGCCAATATTTTTTACTGTCTTGCAAAGTTCATCGAGTGGCAGAAAATTGTAGGTCCACCTGCAAACAGAGTGGTTGATATTCCCTTTAAATGTTATGGGACTTTTTGGAGACTTCATACCGGTCGCGAAAATTTTTGATGCAGGCAGCGCCATTGCGCCTGCAGCCAAATTCTTTATAACTGTGCGTCGGGTTTTCATGACAGTTTATATTTTATAGCTCGCCGACAGGGTCTATCGGTGCTGTTGCATGCGCGGATTTTTGATAGTGTTTTCTCCTGGCTATATAGATCATTGTAAAAACAACCAGCAGTATGGCCGGCATCACAGCTACTTTCATGAATGTTTGCGAGCCGGCAGATGCGTTTGCTTCTACATCACTCAGCCCGCTTGCAACCGCTGCACTTTTGAAATTGTCATACCAATGCCCCATTACCGGAATGATCAACGATGTTGAGAACATTCCGGCACCGCCCATGAGCGATAAGCCCAAAGCGCCTGTGTTTGGTAAGTATTCTGATACAAAACCAAGCATGGTCGGCCAGAAAAAACAAATACCCGCTGCAAAAACGAACGCAGCACCAAACGCTGCATATCCGCTTGACTTGCTCAACAACAAGAGGCCGATGCCTGCAAGCAATGCGGACAGAATAAGCATTCCGTTTGGATTGAGGCGATGAACAAATGTCCCGGCGAAGGAGCGTCCTACTGCCATTAAACCGTTGATGAAAACGAGAACAAGAATACCAGAAACGCCGGCGCCGCTTAGCAAAGCACCCAGCCACTGATTTGTTCCGAGTTCAGTCGCTGCGGTTAAAAACATGCATGCAAGCATAATCAGAAATAATGGGCTGAGGCAGGCGGCAAACATGCTCCTGGTACTTACGCCCCTTGTGACACGTTCAGTCGGAGGGAATTTCAACTTCAGGAACAGGAAGCCATAAATAATTGCAGGGATGAAAAGAACAGCAATTAAGATCCGCCAGTCTAAGTGCATTTGTTCCACCATAACATAAGATATTAATCCGCCGATAACAATGCCTCCGGGAAACCAAACATGGAACCGATTCAACATGGTTGTCTTGTTATCAGGAAATAATGCAACCGTCAACGGGTTACAGGCGGCTTCAACCATACCGTTGCCAATGCCTATGCAAAGCGTGCCGGCAAAGAGCATCGTCGGAGTTTTCGCAACGAGGTAAACGATAACGCCGGCTATGTGACCGATAAAAGCAAGCACTAATAATTTCTTCATGCCGAGCACATCCGCCAGCGGGCCACCAAAGATCATGGCCAGGGTGAAACCATAAAATGCCGGGCTGAATATCCAGCCTAATTGTTCTTTCGTGAGATTGAACTCAGCGCTCCATACACCTTCGAGGGATGCACGGAATGCGAAGGTCATAGCTGTAAAAATTAAGGCAATCCGACTGGCAAGAAATAATTCTTTACGGTGAATGGCGGTCATACACGTTAGATTTATTGGAGGGATATTTTTTTGCTCAAAACTTCAGCGCTAAATGTAAGAATTATTGTTTTCAAACCAGAAAGAAAAATTTATTTTGTCCATGCCTGTAAAGCATTACATGCATTATTTAATTTGCGATACCGGTTCGTGAGCTTGGATCAAGATTGCTTCAAAAATTTTTTCACTCAAAATTTATTTTCAATGGGAAACAGGAAACTAAGAATGGGCATGATCGGCGGCGGAAAGGATGCATTCATCGGTGCGATACACCGTATTGCTGCGAACATGGATGGGTTGATAGAATTAAGTTGCGGCGCATTAAGCATTCATCCGGAGATCGCGGTTGAATCCGGGAAAATGCTTTTTCTTCCAGACGACAGAACGTATACTTCGTACGAGGAAATGATGGCGAAAGAAAGCAAGATGCCGGCAGAAAAAAGGATTGATTTTGTTACCATCGTCACGCCAAACTTCGCGCACTTTGCACCTGCAATGGCCGCACTTGAAAATGGATTTCATGTCGTGCTCGAGAAACCAATGACGTTTACTTTGGACGAAGCAAAGCAACTGCAACGGAAAGTACAAGAAACGGGTTTGTCCCTTTGTCTTACGCATACATATTCCGGTTACCCGATGGTGAAACAGGCGAAGGCTATGGTCGCTGCAGGAACCTTCGGCAAGATCCGGAAGATCTATGTTGAATATCCGCAAGGATGGCTCAGCAAGCTCAGCGAACGGGAAGGAAATAAGCAGGCTGCGTGGAGAACAGATCCAAAACGAAGTGGCAAAAGCGGCGCGATGGGTGATATTGGAACACATGCGGCACATCTCGCGGAATATATTTCAGGCTTGAAGATCACACAGCTTTGTGCGGACCTCAACATCATGGTGGAAGGACGCGCGTTGGACGACGACGGGAATGTTTTATTAAGATTTGACAACGGCGCGGCTGGTGTATTGATGGCGTCGCAGGTAGCGGCCGGCGAAGAAAATGCTTTGAAGATCCGCATCTATGGAGAGCATGGCGGATTTGAATGGGCACAAATGGAACCAAACACATTGCTGGTGAAATGGCTTGACAAGCCCGCTGAAGTTTATCGTGCCGGGCAGCCTTATCTTTCAAACGTCGCAAAACATAACACGAGAACACCGGGCGGACATCCTGAAGGGTACCTGGAAGCGTTTGGAAATATATACAGGAATTTTGCGCAGAGTTTGATGTGTAAATTACAGGGGAGCGAACCCACAGCGGAGATGCTGGATTATCCGCGGGTGGAAGAAGGCGTAAGGGGAATGGCGTTTATAGATAATGTAGTGGCATCGAGCCAGAGTGAGAAGAAGTGGACGGAGTTTGCCGTATAAAACGAAGATTTGGTTGATCGGGGCTCCGCGGTTATCAGATTTTCAAACCATCAGGTTTTGAAAGAACCGCAATTAGTTATAGCTGAAATCAATTCACTTGCTGGGAATATTATTCAAAGTTCAAAAATGTTATAAAGTAAATACCTCCCTCTAGGGAGGACGGGAGGGTTTATATGACAACACTTAAAGGTCCTGCAATTTTTCTTGCACAATTCATGGGCGATCAACCGCCGTTCAATGATCTGAGATCAATTTGCGAATGGGTAAAAAGCATCGGATTTGTTGGCGTTCAAATTCCAACGTGGGATGCGCGTTGCATCGATCTGCAAAAAGCGGCAGAAAGTAAGACGTATGCCGACGAACTGAAAGGAACAGTAAGCGACTGCGGATTGGAGATCACGGAACTTTCCACGCACCTGCAAGGGCAACTCGTTGCGGTTCATCCTGCTTACGACACACTCTTTGACGGATTCGCCGCAGAATCAGTTTGCGGTAATCCGAAAGCAAGAACTGAGTGGGCCATACAACAACTAAAGTGGGCAGCCAAAGCGTCTCAAAATTTGGGATTGGATGCGCATGCTA
>DASQJI010000749.1:0-2152 GCA_035631175.1 Parafilimonas sp. | reverse complement strand
GGATAACCGCCCGTAGTTTGATGATCGGCCATTAGAATTATCAATTGTCCCGACGGCAATAATTGAATCGTCCCTCTCGTTACCGCCGCAGACAAAAGATCCTCTCCGTTCGCATTTTTCAACAGTTCACCGTGTAATCTAAAACCCATGCGGTCGCTTTCAGATGTGATGGTGAATGCAGACGATTCGAATTTATTTTTGGAATGATTATCCAACCAGTCATAATCGCTACCGGCGACGCAACGGATCTTTTTTGTTTGAGAATACAGATGTGAAAGATCAGTTTTGACCACTTGATGCGGCGACGCGAATTCCTCGGTCATTCGGAATGATGCCGACGATCGGTTTACTTGAATGACGTCCTTTGTTCTCAACGAGCTCCCCGCGTAACCGCCCGCAAAAACTTTCATGTTCGTGCTGTAACTGTTCAGCCACAGTTCTGCATTCCATCCGCCATATATACCCAGATAACATCTGCACCCGTTTTTGTATCGCATGAATTTCAAAACAGAATTTGCAGGAACAATAATTGAAGAGTTAGTTTCAACAGGCTCATTGTTTACAACTGCCGAAAAGTCCGCGCCGGTAATTGCGATTATTGATCTTTCTTCAAATAATAAAGAAGCAGCCGGAAAATGCAGCTCCATCACAGCACAGGTCCTCTCGTTTCCCACAAGCATGTTTGCGAAACGCGCAGCAATCGGATCCATCGATCCGCCGGGGTTAATTCCGAGGTGTTGATAACCAAATCTGCCCTCATCCTGCAAACTATCTAAAAGACCCTGTTTTATGACGATGACACTCACTTGCTAATTGTGTTCATGTTAAATGACATAATTCGATTCATGTTGTAAAAATTCATCCAATGTAATTGGCTCGAACTTTACCTGGTCGCCGGGTTCAAAAAAGCAAGGGTGTTCGTTGTGTGCCTCAAAAATTTTCAAGGGCGTCCGCCCGATAATATTCCATCCGCCGGGAGAATCCACCGGATAGATACCCGTTTGTATCCCGGCGATGCCAACGCTTCCTGCCGGCACGCTTTTACTAGGTACAGATTTTCGGGGCATTGCAATCTTATCATGCACTTTGCCCATGTATGTAAAGCCGGGAAGAAAGCCAAGCATATAAACGCGATATACTGAAGACGAATGAATTTGGATGATCTCCTCAATGGCCACCTTCCTTTGTTGCGATAGCGTGGTAAGATCAGGCCCAAGAGATTCGTGGTAACAAACAGGTACGGAGATATTCCTAAGTTCCGACATGACATGTGGCGCTTGTTGCAAAGCGTTTTGCAGAAGGTCGTGCATATAATCATACGAGTTCGTCACGCCGATATTTCTAATCCTCATTACATCATATACAACCGACAATGACGCATATGCCGGAATAACATCCAGTATGAAATCGAACTTTTGTTTTTTCAAATAACGGAAGACCGAGAACACACTTTGGTTTATCTCTTCGTCAATTTCATTGCCAAACGCGACTGTTATCGCATGATCACCCAATGGAAATATTCGTGGCCGTGTCATTGCAGTTACGCAGTATATATATCTTCAACCGTCAATAAACAAGATCTTCGTACGCCGCCTGCAGTTCATTATACGCATGTTGGTCATTTGCAAGTTTCGCCGCCTGCATGCCCTTTTCGTACCAGAGAATTGCATTTTCCGTTTCGCCTTTTCGTTCCAGTAATTTGCCCAAATGATAGTATGAACCGATATAGTCCGGGGAATCGCTCAAGATATCTTCGAACAGCGGCTGCGCTTTTTCGTCGTTGCCTGATTTAATATATTCGAGCGCCAGTGCATGCCGAAGAAAATTATCGTTCGGCGTTTGGCCGAGATACTCCAGTATTTTTTCAACCCTGTTCACAATTGCAAATAAACAAAATTAAAAGCGAGGCATTTACATCGACCGTTACTCAAACTCAACAGCTTTTAAATAAAAAAACCGCCCCTGCAGAACGAGACGGTTTTCCATTTAAATGTCCTGGTTAATTATCGCGTTTCACTATCACTTTCGTTTGTTGAAGTGCACTGCCATCGCTTGCCCTTAATTCCACAGTATATGTTCCTGCGGCAAAATGCCCGAGTGATAACTGGTAAGTGTTTTTGCCTGTCCTCGCCACATCTTTTTTGCTAAGCGC
>DASQJI010000748.1:0-1769 GCA_035631175.1 Parafilimonas sp. | reverse complement strand
CGTTTTGTTTTTGCATGTTTCGTTAGACGGGTTTGTAGGCGGCCCGAATGGTGAAATGGATTGGATTCATGTTGATGAGGAGCTGTTTGAATACGCAGGACGCGAAACCGATAAAGCAGATACTGCATTGTATGGCAGAGTTACGTATGAAATGATGGAAGCGTACTGGCCCAACGCAGGAGCGCAGCCTAATGCTACAAAACACGACATCCAGCACTCGAGCTGGTACAACGGAGTGGAGAAGATCGTTGTATCGAGAACGATGAAAAATACGCCGGCGAAAAATGTAAATATTGTGAGCGATAACGTACCCGGCGCGATCAATCAGTTCAAACAGCGTGAGGGGAATAACATTGTGATCTTTGGCAGCCCATCGATCGGGCGGCTGCTTACAGAGCACAAGCTGATCGATGAATATTGGCTGTTCATCAACCCGGTAATTCTTGGTAAAGGCATTCGGTTATTTCCGGAAATGCAGGAGAGATTAAAACTTACGCTGCTTGCGCATAACGTTTTTTATTCCGGTGTTGTGGCGCTTCAATATGGAAACGAGTTATAACAATAACTTTTGCAGCATGACAAAATCTTCTAACAATATGCGTGTCGGCAATATAGATGAATACATCGCTGGTTTTCCATCAAACATACAGGTCATGCTGCAGGAGCTAAGAGGTACAATTATACAGGCGGCGCCGGAGGTGGAAGAAACAATTAGTTACAATATCCCCGCATTTAAATTACATGGCGCTTACCTGATTTATTTTGCCGGATGGAAAAATCATATCTCTCTTTACCCGTTCTCATCTGAAATGGACGCATTGCTACCGGAAGCAGCAGCATATAAAACATCCGGTAAGGGAACGATTCAGTTTCCGACCGATAAACCGTTGCCATTGGACCTCGTTGAAAGGATCATAAAATTGAGAATACAGGAGAGCCGAAATAAAATCAACATAGAATGAATGTTTTAGTCATCATCATTGTCGTCATCGCGGTGATCGTTGTTGGGGTGCTGGTTGCAGCAGCCTCCACTTCAACCGAGTATAAGATCGAACGACAAGTGATCATCAACAGGCCGAAGCTGGATGTTTTCAATTATGTGAAACTGCTGAAGAACCAGGATCATTACAGCAAATGGGTGATGACGGACCCGAACATGAGGAAAGAGTTTCGCGGCACTGACGGGACTGTTGGATTTATTTATGCATGGGAAAGTGACAATAAGCAAGTGGGTAAAGGCGAACAGGAAATAATCAGTATTGCCGAAGGAGAAAGGATCGATTGTGAAGTGCGTTTTATGAAACCGTTCGAAGGAAAGTCAATCATTTCTTTCCTGGTTGAACTTCTTGAGGCAAATGAAACGCAGGTAACATGGATCTTTAATGGCAGGCGAAATTTTATGGCAAAAATTGTTCACATGCTGTTCAACCTGAAAGAAAGGCTTGGAAGAGATATGGAAATAAGTTTGGAAAGGCTAAAAAATAATCTTGAAAAATATTAATGTAATTGCTGCGGATTGGAGATGGCGGAAAAGTAGAAAAACTATTTCATAGCAACATCGCCAAAGCATTTAGAAAGTAAAAGAATTGGCAGAGCGATGGGGCGTTGCAGATGCCTCCTGATGTCGGCAGGACAAGCACAGTCATTTACTTTTAATGATGAACTTTTCATCAACTAATTTCAAAAAGTAAAACTTTTTTATGCAAAAGATAACACCCATGTTATGGTTTGATAACCAGGCACACGAGGCAGCAAAATTTTATGTAGAA
>DASQJI010000747.1:0-1767 GCA_035631175.1 Parafilimonas sp. | reverse complement strand
AAGCAATTCACACTCGGTGAGGATCTGCAGGTGTTTTGAAACGGTTGGCCGCGCGGTATCAAAGTTTGCCGCAATTGCGCCCGCGGTCATTGATTGAGTCGCAACCAATACAAGAATAGCCCTTCTTGTCGGGTCCGCTATCGCCTGGAACACGTCGCGCCTTAAATTCATTGTGTAGCTATTTGACTACAAATATATGTAGTTATTTAACTACGCAAGTTTTTTCTGGAATTTTTTTGAAATTTTTTAAGTCGTGCTTCCAGGTCGCGCTGAAATTCGTTGTTTAGTTTTTTGAAGAGGCGGCGTATTTTCCTTACAGAGTTGATGAAGTAGTTAGCTAAACGGTAAACAATTTTCCTGGGTTCAAAATGCCTTTTGGATCCAGAGCTCTTTTCAAAGTTTTCATCAATTGGATCTCTTCGGCGGTACGACTCAGATGAAGCCATTCTTTTTTTTCCAACCCAATTCCGTGCTCGCCTGTTATGGAACCGCCGATTGCCTGGAGCGGTTGATAAACGATCTCTTCAACAGCATGCCTCGTGCTTATGTCGTCATTGCCGCAACAAACATACAGGTGCAAATTGCCGTCCCCCATATGCCCGAACGCATAAAAATGTACGTCTTGCCAAACACGCCGAAGCCCGGATTTGATCGTTGCGAGGTAGTGATCCATATCAGGAATTGCGAGACTCACATCAAATAAAAATACGGGGCGATGAACGGAGAAGATCAATTCCACGTTTTCACGAATGCTCCAAAACCATGATAACTCTTGTTGAGACTGTGCAATCGCTGCATCAGCGATCAATCCGCTTTTGAGGGTATCTTCCAAAAATTGTTCAAAGAGGATCTTGTCGTTCTTTTCCTCCTGCCCGAGCGTTTCCATCAAAACATAAAAAGGATAGCGGTGTGGCAACGGTGGCGCGTATGTTGACGGTGGCGACGTCATTAACACGTAATAATCCTGCCACAACAGTTCAAAACTGGTGAGATCATTCTTTAAGATCTTTTTCGATTCCTGCAGCAGTTGAATTGCTTTTTCGAAACTCTCCAGGCCGATAAAGGCGGTGTTTTTTGTTTTTGGAAGGTCTTCGATCTTCAAAACGGCTCTTGTTATGATCCCTAATGTGCCCTCGGAGCCGATAAAGATCTGTTTCAGATCGTACCCAGCATTATTTTTCATCATTTTGTTCATTGATGAAATAACTGTACCATCTGCTAAAACCACCTCTAATCCTAATACGAGATTTCGGGCAACACCGTAACGGAGTGCGTGCAGACCTCCTGCATTAGACGCGATGTTGCCGCCTATCATGCAGCTTCCTTTTGCGCCAAGGTCGAGCGGAAACAACATACCATTTTCTGAAACGATCTGTTGTAGCTGTTGTAAGACCACACCGGCCTGTACAGTCACGGTTTTGTTTTGCACGCTGATGTCTTCAACCTTGTTCATTTGTTCGAGGCTTAACGCAATTTCATCTTCCTTTGTAACCACGCCGCCCACAACGTTTGTTAAGCCGCCGTGGGGAACGACAGGCTGATCGAATTCATTGCAGATCTTAAGCATCTGTGAAACTTGCTCCGTATTTGTTGGCCGCAGCAGCGCAAGACAATGCAGATTTTCCTGTTGCCGCCAGTTGCTTGCTACACGCATTGCCGCTTCCTCTGCGGTTAGCACAGCCTCGCTTCCAAAAGTTTTGATGAGTTTCTCAACGATTGATATCATTCTTGTTTTTCTTTCTTTACTGCTGTAAAATTTATTCTAAG
>DASQJI010000746.1:0-1899 GCA_035631175.1 Parafilimonas sp. | reverse complement strand
TAAGAGGACGATTCTCAGATATACTATTCGACGAGCACGTGACGATTGAATACGGAAACGGTTCGGAAAAGCAGGAGCGTTATCAACAAATGCTTACCGCAATGATCTCCGACCAATGGATGTGGATCAAAGACAAAGATCATGAGCGTATTATTGATCAAACAAACGCCATGCAGTCACTAAAAACAGCGGAAGAGGCGACACTACTGGCACAACAATTTTAATTGAATGGATCCAGCGATCACGATACAAACAAAACAACTGAAGAAATCTTTGCTGAACCGTAAGAAGCTAACGCCGTATGTAATGGTGTCGCCATATCTTCTGTTTCTGCTTGTATTCGTATTATTTCCCGTGTTGTTTTGTCTCTTTCTCACTTTTAATAGATGGAATATCATTTCGCCGATGCACTTCATCGGCACGGATAATTATAATCGGCTGATCCATGACCGGTTGTTTTGGACTGCGATTTGGAATACGCTGAAGTTCTTACTAGTGCACATTCCTCTTCAGCTTGCCGTCTCTTTGTTTTTAGCCGAACTGCTAAATCAAAAAATAAAAGCCATTGCTTTTTTCAGGGCGTCATTTTTTATGCCGGTAATTGTATCAGGTGTTGTTATCACCATACTTTGGCAACAATTACTTGGGTTTGATGCCGGCATTATTAATCGATTCCTCACATCAATTGGTATGCAAAAGATAGGGTGGCTGGTAAATCCTGATATAGCTATCTATTCGATCGCAATGATGGCTACCTGGAAAAATGTAGGGCTGTACGTTATCCTTTTTCTCGTCGGGCTTCAAACCGTGCCGCCGCAATACTATGAAGCGGCCAAACTCGAAGGAGCGACACGCTGGCAACGATTTTATCATATTACGTTGCCGATGATAAATCCTACCGTTTTCATGGTGGTGATCTTATCAACGATCGGCGGATTTTCTTTATTCATTGAGCCATACATTATGACCGGCGGCGGTCCAATGAATCAAACACTGTCAGCGGTGCTGTACATCTATAAACAGGCATTTCAATACTACAACATGGGATATTCAGCGACGCTCGGATTTTTTTATGCATTGATAATAATGACGGTCGTTATTCTGCAGAAAAAATTTATCGAAAAAGAAGATCAATAAAATTTGAAATAAAGGTTTTGAAACAAAAAATGACATTGGTAAAGTGATGGCAAAAAGTTTTTCAATTCGGACACTTTTGATGTATGCTGCCCTGTTGCTTGCTGCATTCTCGTTCATTTATCCGTTTATCTGGATGATTGGCGCATCCTTCGCGCCGATGAACGAGATTGGCGGAATGAGCTTTTGGCCATCGCATCCTACGTGGGGAAATTTTATATCAATGCTCGATAAAATTCCAATCGGGCGTTCACTGGTCAACAGCCTATTGGTTGCATTAACTACAACAGCGGTGGTAATAATAACCGGCTCGATGGTTGGATATGCGCTTGCGAAGTTGAGATTCGCCGGGAGGCAACTTATTTTTTACGTCATTGTTTTCACGATGTCCCTGCCTTTTCAAATTACGCTGATACCAAATTACATTACTATTGTTCGGCTGCACCTCGTGGATACTTTGCCTGCTCTCATTATACCGTTTTCTGTAAGTGCGTTTGCCATATTAATGTTCAGGCAGGCCTTCCAGGGTTTGCCGCAGGCATTGATCGATGCTGCGCGGCTTGACGGATGCAATGAGTTCGGAATTATTTTCAGGGTGCTCTGGCCAAACATAAAGCCAACGCTGGTAACGGTTGCGATCCTCACATTTATTGGGTCGTGGAACGAAGTGTTATGGCCATTGATCGCAATTCGCAATGAGCAACTCATGACCATGCCGCAACTGGTAACACTTTTTGCCGTTGGCGGAAGATCAGATGCTCAGCT
>DASQJI010000745.1:0-2155 GCA_035631175.1 Parafilimonas sp. | reverse complement strand
TTATTCTTCTCACCTGGAAATTATTGCCACTTATCCGCATTTTGTGCGCCGTGAAAAAAATTTCCGCAAAAAAGTTTTTTTAATTCGAATTAATTAGATATTTGTCTAAATATACAATCATCGAAATGAATATTGTGTTTAAGGCATTGAACGATTCCACCCGCCGGGCCATCCTGGAATTGCTGCAAAAGAACGATATGACCGCCGGCGACATCGCAGACAAGTTTGATATTTCCTTCCCAAGCATTTCTCACCACCTCGACTTATTAAAACAGGCGCAACTGGTAACGACTAAAAAGGAGGGACAATACGTATACTATTCACTTAATACAACGGTGATGGATGAAATTGTGAAGTGGCTGATGCAGTTTAAAACGAAAAAAAATAAATAATATGAAAATTGTTTTACGACGGCTCATTTGGCTCATCATGTTATTGCCCGCCGTCTATCTCGCAATCGTTTGGACCGGGATACCGCAAACAGTGCCCATGCATTTTGATCTGAAAGGAAACGTTGATCAATATGGCACGAAAACTGACTTACTCATCATGACCGCCGTGTTAACCGGCTTAAATATGCTGCTATACCTGGTGATCCTGAATATTTATAAAATCGATCCAAAAAAATATGCGGCCCAAAACAAGGAAAGGCTGCAGAGGATCGGTTTTTCGGTATCATTGTACCTTGCGGCCGTATTAGCGATGCTTATTTATGTGATATCAACTAATCATATAAATATCGTCATGAAATTTGTTTTCGTTGCCATGGGATTGTTATTCGCCTTGATCGGAAATAATATGTACAACCTGAAGCCAAATTATTTTGCGGGCATGCGTCTGCCATGGACACTGGAGAATGAAGACAATTGGAGGGCCACACATCACGTTGCAGGAAGGCTTTGGTTTTTTGGCGGATTTGTTATCGCCCTGTTGGCTTTTGTGCTGAATGAACAGTGGTCAGTTTACTCAACATTCATTGCATTATCTTTTTTGATCTTCATTCCCGTTATCTATTCATACAGGTATTACAAAAGATCACAGCAAAAAAAATCAGGATCATGAATCTAAAACTCATCCTGTTTATAATCGTTGCACTTCCGTTTGCCCTGGATGCACAGGAAAAATTTGCAGGTACATGGACCGGCTCTTTGATAACGCTGGATACATTGCGCATGGTGCTTCATGTATCACAGTCGGCGGATGGAACGTACAAGGCATCTATTGATTGCCCCACTCAAAATATGTTCGCACTTAATTGCGACAAAGTGGAAGCGAGTAATAATGGCAAAGACACGTTACTAAGTTTTTCCATCGATAAACTGAAAGTGAGTTATACCGGCAAGATGGTGAATGATACAACGCTCGCAGGAAATTTTACGCAAGGTGCAACGATACCACTCGTGTTTTATAAAACATTTTCTCCGCAAGTTGCGAAAGCCATAAGGCGACCGCAAACGCCGAAACCTCCTTTCCCGTATCGAAGCGAAGAAGTAGTTTATAAAAGCCCCGACCAATTAATGCAGTTTGGTGGCACTATCACGATTCCGCAGGGAAGAGGGCCATTCCCGGCCATTCTGTTAATAACCGGCTCCGGGCAACAGGACCGCGATGAAACCATCTTTGATCACAAACCTTTTGCCGTGATCGCTGACGCGCTGACAAAAGACGGTTTCGTCGTACTGCGCGTTGACGATCGCGGTATCGGAAATACCAATGGCAACATCGTGACTGCAACGACCGCAGACTTCGTGAACGATGCGAATGTTTCTATCGACTATTTAAAAACGCGGCCTGAAGTGAACGATAACAAGGTCGGGTTGCTTGGCCACAGCGAAGGAGGATTAATTGCAACCATGATCGCTTCGCAAAGAAAAGACGTAGCTTTCATTGTGTTGCTCGCTGCACCAGGCGTCCCGATGATCGATTTGATGGCAGAACAAAACGTAGCTATCCTAATCGCCTCGGGAATCAGTCCGGCTACCGCGGCGCAATATAAGATACTATATACAGAGGTTGCAAACGCGACGCTTAATGCGCCGGATCAGAACGTCGCTAAACAGGAAGTACTAACGAGAGTCAACAATTGGATCGGAAGAAACGATTCTTCTACAGTGCAGGCTGTAGGTTTTAGATCTGAAGAGGCAAAGCAACAGTA
>DASQJI010000744.1:0-32262 GCA_035631175.1 Parafilimonas sp. | reverse complement strand
TACATCAGCAGACTATTACGGTGAAATCATTACCACAAGAACATACGACGATCGTTTGCAGACGCTGGAACATGTGCGTAAAGCCGGCGTCACTGTGTGCTGCGGTGGCATTATCGGGCTTGGCGAAACGCACGACGATCGTATCAAAATGCTGCACACTTTGTCAACGATGCCAGAACATCCCGAAAGTGTTCCCATCAATGCGCTCGTTGCCATCGCGGGTACTCCGCTGGCGGATAATCCCAGGGTGGATAATTGGGATATGGTTCGGATGATCGCAACCGCACGAATTCTGATGCCGGCAAGTATGGTGCGATTGAGCGCGGGCAGAAACAGCATGAGCATCGCTGAACAAGCGCTGTGTTTCATGGCGGGGGCGAACTCAATTTTCGCCGGCGACAAACTGCTTACGACGCCGAACCCATCGTTTGAAGAGGATAACGCGATGTTCCAGCTGCTCGGACTTAAGGCAAGAGAATCTTTCAAAGAAGAAAAGAAACTTGTGGAAGCGTAGCGAGATATCGATGCCGGGGACCAAACGCATCATTCTAGTCTGCATTTTCTTCTGCCTCATCACCGTGCTCAACAATGTCTCCGTCTTTGAACAAAATTCCCTGTAGGATCTCCCGCCACTGAGGTTTCATACGAAGCAGAAATTCCAGGTCCATTCCAAAATGCTTGAACTCTTCTTTTTGCGCATTCTTCATGATCGCTCTCGCGGTTCGGTCTTTTTCTACAGCAATACGTTGCTCATACCAACCGATAGCTTCCGCTTCTTCACCCATTGAAGTTATCATGCGCGCAAAAGTTTTTGTTTTTTCGGGCAGATCGCCTGGCGGCTCATGATATTGATCAAAGGCCATAATTGTGCGTTTATTCAAATATAGGCTAACAATACTACTTCATTGGCTTTACCGATTTGCCGGAACCAGAAGAATCTAAAATAACGGTCCGGTTCGATCGCGAAATTTCGTCAGCTTGAATTACGTAAAGTATTTGTAGCGACGACGCACTGAAAATTTTTCACTTTTCATACATTTCGTTTACTTTGGCAACTGGCTTGATGAGAGAAATATAAATTGTTGATCATAACAAGATTCAATTCCCGGTAACATCATTTAGAAACATTCAAATGTTGTTATTTATGAACACCAATACTACCTTCAAGATCGATTTCGATTATGCGCTATCAGAGAACATTCTGATCCGCCTTACCGCTACGGTGCAACCGCAACATTCAATTCCGCATTATCTCGTCACAAACTTTCATTTTAGAACCAATCCGGAGGGAAGTCCACCCTTACCGGATATTAGTGTTTTAGCATTAAAACGGCAAGGCACCATTAGCTGGGTGCATACCGACTCCAGGAAAGAAACGATGCTTAGCGTTGCGGTCGGAAAAGCTATCGAACGAACGGTTTCAGTGGAATTTGCGAATGATCGCCAATTAAATGCAGATCATGGTTCATCCACTCACAAATAGCTCGGGCAGACGTAATTCAACACGCACGTTCAACTCTTCCTTTTCAACTGCAGGTAATCAATATAGTAAATAAATTTTACGCTCAGCTCGTTGCTGTGCGGCAAGTGAAAAGATTGCCTGAAATTCTTCGGATAATTTTGATACCTGTCGCCATCTACACCTGCATCGGGGCCCAGCGCATTTTTCCACGCCACCAGGAGTCGGCTTCCGAGGCGGAAGTCCCAGGTGAAAAACATGTCAAGATTAAACAGATTGAAGTTTTCATCATAGCCTTCCTGGAAAGGTTTATCGATCCAGCTGCCATCAGCAGCAACGTCGTAAAAGGAGCGGTATGTTACGTTACTCCAATAATGACGTATGCGCATGCTCAAATTCATTCTTGCCTTAAAATTATACACGCCGTCCATCGTGGTCGTCACTTCCAATATCCGGCGTAAACCGACGAATGGCTCGCCGGTACTTGCATCGTTGTCGGCCCAGCCTAAATTCCCGCGATCTTCTGTTCGGCTGCCACTGAATTCCAGGCTGAATTTCGAATTGAACCTGTACCGGGCTCCAAGATTTGTAAGAAAAAACGGGTCATTTGGAACCGGCGAAAGCCCCGCATAACCAACTCCATAATTCACCCATAACTTTTTCCTGCTGTCTGTGCTTCCAAACAGGCCAGCGAATGTGAACTGCGGTTTTTTTACATACCTGCCCGGCGTGCGCAGCTCATAAAAATCATCCGTTGGAAACGGATCCGAAAAAGCATTAAGCGAGATATCCCAAAAGTTTCTAAACACATGAAGAAAGCTACCGCGTATCTCAAACATGCTATAATGCATCGGATCAAAATAAGATGAATGTTCAACGCTTATGGAGTATTTGCGGAAATTAAAATGTTCATTGGGCGTAAACTGGTAGAATGAAAGGTAACCGCTGTTTGAAAAAAGATTAGGCGCCCTGAGATAACCGAGATCATTCGGATCATAATCCGCCGATATGATCGTGTTCTTAACGCCCCATTGCCATTTGCCGCTTACTTTGTCGAGAGAATTGATCGTTTGAAACCCGTTATGTGGATCGGCATCTTTTACAAAACTGAAATTATTTCTCGACTGGAAACGATACACATTTTTTTTGTCGAACAACGCAAGGTCTAACGCAGAAACATTCGCATCTCTTGCATCACCGCTGCGCGCGACATTTGTATTCGTGAACGTCAATGATGAGCGATTGTTGAAAGGCTGGTCGAGAACAATAATGTTATAATTGGCCAGCGGCTCGGTTTCGATCTCAAATTTAGTCCCGTCCTGTTTTTCCAATTCGGCATGCATCGGCGCTGTAACCGCATTAAAGATCCCAATACCAAGGTTATTTTTTGTACGGCCTGAAAATTTTGTCGCGTTGTACAATTGGGTGAGATAAGGGTTCCTGATAATTGAATAGCCACTATCCTCCGCCAGATCCAATACGTCGTAATACTTCGTTGGCGTGCTCCCGACACGCCGCGAGTAAAAAACGCCCGCCTTGTTAAACAGTTCAGTGCCTTCTGTAAAGAATGGGCGATTCTCCTGGAACTGTTGTTCGTACGGCGTCAGGTTTAGAACAACATTGTCGCTTTGCACCTGCCCGAAGTCGGGAATGAGTGTCATGTCCAGCGTCAAGCTTTCGTTGATGCCGTATTTCACATCCATTCCACCGCTGTGCAAAAATGTTTCGATCGTACCCGCATTTGTAGGTACCTCGCTGTAGCCAGTTGAAATGTATGGCAGGAAAGACAACCGCAATGGAGGTTCAATTCCCTGCAGACCTTCGAGGGTGCCGAACTGGTTCACATAACCGTCTATCTTCGGATCTTCCGGATCCCAATAGCTTTCCTCATTTAGACGGCGGATGACGCGCACATAATTCAAACCCCAATGCTGTATCTCTTCTTTTGAAAATCGAATTGCCGAATACGGGATTTTGATCTCTGCGATCCAACCATCATTGGCAATTGAAGTGCGGCTATCCCATACAGCATCCCAGTTCTTGTCGAAACCTGGTTGGCCAAAACTGTTGCTTCCGTTCGATGAAGCGACCAAAGATGAAATACGAATATCGCTTTGCACATTCGCAGATGTGACGATGAACTCAAACGCGTTTTGTTTGTCGTGGTATGTATCAAATGCGATTCCAAAATAATCTGCATCCTGGAACTGGTAGTCATCTCTTGAAGTAAGGGTTGTGCGAACAAGCTTTGGATCATCGTACAAATGAGCGCCGATGTACAAAGCCTCATCTGTGTATATTAGCTTCACTTCCGTTCTTTGTGCGGAAGGTTTTCCAAAGTCCGGGTTTTTGATAATAAATTCTGTCGCCGCTTCGGCACCTTGCCAAACAGGATCATCTAATTTCCCGTCGAGTTTCGGAGCTGACTTTACTTTGAGAGCATGGACCGTTTTGCTTTGACCCCGGGCTGAAACGACAAACAACGAAAATAAAAAAACAACAAGAACAAATTGTCGCGGCATGAACGGTTGGTTTCGTCAAAAATAACTGCAGGAATAATTATTAGAGCATTGATAATTGACGAATGGGCAATGGCGTGTGTAATTGATTACACGGTGAGAACTCTTAATTCATTTTTTTCTTCAGACTGCTAACCTGTTCCTGCAGGTTGCTGACCAATCCAGCAAGTTGGTTCACATCCCATCGCTGCTGCGTATTCGCTTTTGTAATGACCATCTGGGCCCTCCAAATTTCCAGGATATCTTCAGGATTAACGTGGTACGGTTCATATTGCGGATTATCGCTCATGAGCGTGAGCTTGTTCTTATACCGGTTGTTTTTCATGATCCGTTTGTAGACAATACCCTCGTTTTTTGAAACGACTATATAGGTATTGTTTGCCCGAACGTCGTCAATATTCTCAACTTTTTCGCCGACGATGATGCTACCGCTTGGCGTTGGCAACATACTGTCGCCTACAATTTCAAATGCGCGGTATTCGCCGGGCGCAAGCATAGGCAGGGTAAACGTATTTAATTCATCGATGAATTCGGGGTCTGCATAGCCGGCGAGATAACCCGCCGCCGCCTTCACCGGTACAAACTGGATCTCGTTCAGTTTTCCTTCCAGTTTCTGTTGCCTTCGTTTGTCAATGTATGACCCTCCGTTTCTTAATGAGCCAAGGTCCTTCAGCAATAATTCTTCAAGGCTCAATTTGAATATCGAACAAAGTTCTTTGAGAATGTCGAGTCTTGGTTCAGCGCGCTCTTCTTCATAAGCGCCGACCAGGGAGCGTTTTATTTTTAATTTTCGGGCAAATTCCTCCTGGGTCCATCCTCTTAATTTTCGAAGATGTTTGAAATTTTTTCCAGCATAGCTCATAGCTAATTGATTTAGCACGCAAATTACTAATTATTTTAGTTCGAGAAAAAAACAATTTTGGCCGGGAAATAAAATTGCCGCAGCAACGGAGCAGCTGCAGCAATTTGTCAGGATATATGCCGAAAGAATCAAGCCTTTGCTTTCGCTTGTTTCTTATCACCGCCAAGCATGAGCATTTCGTTCACGTGGACCTCGGTAATGTAGCGCTTCACGCCTTCTTTGTCTACATAGTTGCGGTTCATAAGCTTGCCTTCGACGGCAATCTCGCTTCCTTTTGATAAATACTTTTCCACGATCTCGGCCACTTTACCCCAGGCAATCAGATTGTGCCATTGCGTTTCTGTTACTTTTTCGCCTTTTGAGTTGCGGTATGTTTCGTCGGTAGCGACGCTAAAACGGGCCATTTTTTTTCCGGCTTCGGTTGTGCGGATCTCAGGGTTGTTACCAAGGTTCCCAATCAATTGAACCTTGTTTTTAAGTGCGTACATACAAACATTTTTACGTTTTAAAATTTTGTTTATCTCAATCACCGGCGGCGCCTTGCCAATGACGTCACAAAGATGAAGTTGGGAAAAGCCGGCAGCCGGTTTTTATTCGTTTACTTCCGTATGTATCCGTTTGTAAACGGTTGTAAGCAGAATTTTTTTATCTTTAGGAACCGAAACCTTTTTTATGGAACAACCCAAAACCTGCCTTCAATGCGGCAAAGCGCTACGCGGCCGCGCCGATAAAAAATTCTGCGACGATTACTGCCGGAATAATTACAACAACCAGCTAAAAGCGGATTCCACGAACTATGTGCGCAACGTCAATCACGCACTTGGCAAAAACAGGAGAATATTAGAAGACTTGTTGCCTGCGGGTGAAAAAATGACAAAAACGACCAGGGAAAAATTACTGCACCATGGTTTTTCCTTCAAGTACATCACGCACAAATTCACCAATAAAAGCGGCAGCACGTATTATTATTGTTATGATCATGGTTACCTGCCGTTGGATAACGAGCGGTACCTGATCGTGCATTGGAGAGAGGAGTGATAAATATGAACGTTTATTTCTTCAGCGCTTTTTCCACTTCATGGCGGTAGCTTCTGCTGATGGGTAATTCATATTTGCCGATCTGCACCAAATCCTGTGTGAACGAATCGATATTGTTCAGCGAGACGATAAAGGAACGGTGAATGCGGACAAACAAATGCGGCGGAAGGTTTTCTTCCAGTGCTGAAATAGAATGTTTGGCAACAATCGTTTTGTCTTTTGCTACAACTTTGATGTAATCTTTCAGGCTTTCTACAAACAGGATATCGGAAAGGTTCAGTTTAATATTTTTTCGGTCGGCCCGCAAAAAGATAAAATCATTTCCATTGTCTTTCAACGGTGCCTCAGGAGGTAAAACGTTTTCGCTCACCGGCAGATTCAATTTCATCACTTTATTGATCGCCTTCAGAAACCGTTCAAACGAAATTGGTTTCAGCAAATAATCAACTGCGTCCAGATCAAATCCTTCAACGGCATATTTTCTGAATGCGGTTGTGAAAATCACTTTCGGCGGGTTACTGATCGTCCGCATAAAATCAGTACCAAATATGTGCGGCATTTGTATGTCGAGGAACATCAGGTCAACATGGTTATTTTGAAGCACCGTGAGTGCTTCTACAGCGTTGCCACATGAGGCAGTAAGCTCCAATGAAGGAATGGCATCAATATATCTTTCTATCACCTGTAACGCAGGCGGCTCGTCATCCACAGCAATACAAATTATTTTTTTATAGTTCAGCATTGCTTCGCAGAAATATTAATCAAGCGCAGATTGTATTTCAATTTTTTGTAACGGAAGTTGCATATTGACCGTAAACGTGTTCACTGTTGTTTCAATCGTCAATAAGTGATCCTCCGGATATAAAAGCTCAAGCCTTTTTTTTACATTCCTTAACCCCATACCTCCCCGGGCGTGCAGTGCCTTATCCGCAGGTTTACTGTTAGCCAGAGTAAAATGAAGTACGTCTTCATCGGCCTGTATAAATAGTTTTATCCAGGGGTTTCTCAGCATTTTACTGGCACCATGCTTAAAACTGTTTTCCACAAAAGGTATCATTAATAAGGGCGTTATCATTTTATTCTCATATTTACCATCAACGTTTATTTCAGTTTCAAGGCGTTTGCCATAGCGCACCTTTTCAAGTTCCACATAGTCTTTTAGCATTTTAATTTCCTTCTGCAAGGGGACCAATGCTGTATCACATTCATACACCATATATCTTGTAGTGTCTTTTAATTTTAGAACAAGATTGCCTGCTTCAGGCGATTTATTTAGCGTAAAAGAATAAATATTGTTGAGCGTATTGAAAAGAAAATGAGGATGTACCTGTGCTTTAAGCAACTGCATTTCAGCGTGGGCAGTTTCTTTAATGAGCGTTTGTTTTTCCTCCATTTTAATGTAATAATTCTTAAGCATTTTACAGGTTAAAAACATAGCGCAAACAGGAGGCGGCCCGTTAATTATGAAATTCATAGTGTAAAACCAAAGCATCAACAGTTGGTGATCCCGAGATTCTTTAAATGAGTCGGTAATCCAAAAAAGATTAAGCAGAAAAAGCACGTAACTAAGCAGCGTAATAAGAAGGACGGAAAAACCAAATTTTAAATATTGTTTTGTGTCAAGAAATTTAGGTGCAAAATAATATACAATTAAGTAGGTGTAGCATATATGTAAAAGGAAACCAGTGTAGGTCTTAAAAAGCCACTCAATTGTTCCAATAAAATTACCAAAAAAAGCGGTCACCCAGAAAATCCAAAACAATAGCTGTGCTGCCCAAAAAGCGATATGCCGGAAATATTTCCCTGGTTTCTTTTGTGTGAATATAAAATCATAAATCGCCATAAGCTGTTTCCTTATTATTTGGTATCAACTTTTTATCTTCTCCATGTTCTGAAAGCTCCAATTGAAGCTTCACGATTATTTCGCTTCTATATTTTGTTAGCTCAATAGCAAAATCGGATGGATCATAATGCGCAGTTAACCTGTTTCGCGTATTTGTGATAAATGATTCCCAGTTGATATTGCATAACGCCTTTCCGGCTTCATGTCTAAAACTGAGTGTTGAAAAAAGCGTATTATTTTCCTCGACAAGATTAAGTCTAACAAAGCAGGAAAAAAGTCCAGCCCTGTATAAATGAGTAATTGCCTGTTCCAGCATTTTTACCAGCACCATTGGCGCCACATATGTATTCATGCTACTTCCTTTCTCTCGCATTTCAATATAAAGACAGCCTTCTTTTTTCTGCTGCTCAAGCGCTATCAAATGCTGTAATTGTATCAATTCATTTTTAAGAAGAACCCTTATGTTTTCATTCTCATACAGAGAATAGCTCAAAACTTCTGAAAGGTTTAATATCAGGGAAGGTGCTTTATCGGAACCTGACTGAATGTGGTCGTAAATATTATCCAAAGAACGCAGCAGTAACTCGGGATGAATCTTTGCTTTTTCAGATTGCATTTCGGTCCTTGATTTTCGTTTTATTATTTCGAGATTTTCCTTTTGTTGTATATACCAGTTCTTACTCAGCTTTATACCCAAAGCAAGTGTAGCTATTACCATCCCCCACCGGGTGTTGTAATTGCCCATCTCGAGCCGGTGCTGAAAAGTGTTAGGAAAAAATGCTGTAACTATCAGAAACCATTCTGCGGTAAAATAATTTATAGCTGTTCCCACAATGTATGAAAGCAAAAAACCTGCAATAAAACGCAAATACTTTTTTTTCGCGATCGTATTTGGTAATAAGTAATAAATAAAAAAATAAGTAACAGCAATAAACACAGGAGCAAAGGCGGATAAGTTAATCAGGGCGATAAAATACGTTCTTCTTACAAAAAATTCGTCAAACGTACGTGGCGGAATACTCTGTAAATAAAAATAAATGCAGTACGCAAGCCAAAACACCGAATGTCTTGCAATGCGATGAGTACTTTTTTTTGAGAATATAAATTCGTATGCAGTCACAGTAATATCCTTGCCTAAGATAAATAAGCTTCACTTACGAAATTGTTCCTTTCAACATAAAGAACCTTTTGAACGACGGATGCCATTCGTCTGCGTTAAACAGTTAATAGTATCCTGTATGTGCAATATGTTGTCGTAATGCAGGTATTAAGCGAATAGCTTAAATGAAGTTTTGTATACAAGCATAGATTGTGTGTTACAAAATAATTTTATGAAACCGAAAATCTATGTCTTTACTTTATCCAGGTCTATTCTACTTACATTTTGTTTTCTTGCCTGGAGCAAAATGGATGCACAAAACACTTTTCCGTCAACAGGCGCCGCGGGTATTGGAACTACTACACCCAACGCATCTTCGCTGCTTGAAATAAAGTCTACAACAAAGGGTATGCTTATACCGCGCATGACTCTAACACAACGCAATGCTATTGCAACACCGGCAACAGGCTTGCTTACCTATCAAACCAACAGCACACCCGGGTTTTACTATTACTCTGGCACTGCATGGATGCGGTAACACCTAAATCAAAGCATGGCCTTTGAGCTTCGCTTGTTTACCGGCAAATAAGTATTGAACTCTTTATCTAATAAAAACTAAATCAAAAAATCATGGAAACAACAAACACATTTCGCTTTAAAAATTCGCAGCGGCGCACAATCTTAGGAGTGAATCTTTGCCCGCTATCTTCTTTATTATTTATTACGTTACTGCTGGGCAGTTGTCAAAAAAATATGAACGACGTGCCGGCAAGTCAAACCACGTCGCCTAATAACTCAGATTTGCAACTTAAAAAATACGAAAACACAGTCGCCACCGACTGGTACAAACTACAGCTACGCTTTTTGCTCGAAAAGAATTCTGTACTCGCAAACGGAGGACATTTCGGTTATATTGGTATCGGATTATATGAATCGGTGCGTAATGGTATTCCTGACGCAGTAAGCCTGTCAACAAAATTGTACCAGATGCCTGATATGCCAGTCGCAGAAAATGGCAAAAGCTATAACTGGCAAATCAGTGCTAATGCGGCAATGGCAAGTTTGGTGCGCTCCTTTTACCATGGCATAACAACAGCAGATTCACTTAGTATAGACTCGCTCGAAAATGCATATAACCAAAACACGCATTCAAATAGCGCCCAGGAATTCACACGTTCGCAATCTTTTGGGCGAAGCATTGCCACCGCGGTCTATAATTGGTATTTGACTGACAACATCAATCTTTCAAATGTTGGCTATGTAGCGCCGGTTTTTGCCGGAGCATGGGTGCCTACTCCACCAGCTTATGTAAATCCGCCCGTGCTTCCTTATATAGGCAATGCCCGCACGTTTCTTGCCTCCGACTTAACTGGTATTGCTCCTACGTTTCCTGCACCGTACTCAGAAGATCCAAATTCAGCCTATTATAAAGTTGCCAAAGAAGTATACCGTGTTTCTAAACATTTAACTACCGAACAACAGAATATTGCCTTGTATTGGATTGACCAGGGTGACCATGTTGGCTATACGCCCGCGGGGCATGATATGTCGATCGCCACGGAGGCAATCGAACAAACTCATTCAAATCTTGAGCAAGCTGCGGAAGTTTATGCAAAAGCGGGCATAGCGGAAAGAGATGCGAGCGTCATTTGTTTCAGGTCAAAATACCAATACACGCTTGTAAGACCTGTAACGTATATCAGGAAGTTTATTGACACTGCGTGGATGCCTTTCATTATTACACCTCCGCATCCTGAATATCCTGCCGCTCATGCTGTGGTAACAGGCTCTGTTATGCAGGCCATATCGGGTGTACTCGGCGATAATGTAAGTTTTACAGATCACACATATGATTTCAGGGGCTGGACCCCGCGAACATTTCAGACCATATTCTCTGCAGCCGAGGAAGCGGGAATATCACGTTTGTACGGGGGCATTCATTATCATGTTTCCATAGACATTGGGCTGAAAATGGCAAAGGTCATTGGGAACAGGGTTGGAACGATAAAATTGTATTGATACATTGGATTGAAAAAGTGCACCCCAGTATAATATGAATCAAAAATAATTTGGTTGGCCATCCCGCTGTATAAACATGGCGGGATGGTCAATTAGATAAACCATCATCAAAAATTATTCTCAAAAAAAATTCTACCCTCGTTCACAGCGCTTCGTGACGACCGCGGTCAAAAACAACAACATTCTTCTACGTTGGTTACTTCTGCTACCGATTGAGTCTTTTACGGTAAACAGTGTTCACTATACCTTGGGACGGCGACACGCGTTTCAGCGATGGCATTCTCGACAATGGACAAGATTATACAACGCTCCGAAATAAAAGATAAGAATGGGAAAAAAATAGAGCCCGGAAAAGAAAGATTTGACTGCTAGTCAAGGAAAAGAGCAAATTCCTTATACCGGTTTTCTAGCCCAAGATGTAGAGAAAGTGGCAAAGAGGCTGAACTATCATTTCAGTGTTGTTGATGCTGCAAAGAATCAACATGATTTGTATGGCTTAGGGTATGCAGAATTTGTTGTGCCGTTAAAGTATGCTCAGCTGGAAATTATCGCCGCCCCAAAACCTCCATTCATCCCCAAAAAACCTGCGTTCACCGAAATGCTAAAAATATTTCGTAAAAGGATTTGGTTTATATTATAAACTAGTCTACGTTTGTGATCAAATGAAAAAACAGCCATGAAAACGTGGATGATCGCGGCGATAATTCTCACAAGCATAAACTCGCTTGCTCAAACGAAGATCAGCGGGAAAATAAAAGATACGAAGGGAAAACCCATTCCATCGGTAAGCATAACTTTAAAGGACACCTATGATGGAGCTGTAACCGATTCATCCGGCAATTTCACCTTTACTACAAGAGAAACAGGAAGTCATACAATTGATGTAAGCAGCCTCGAATACGACGGGTACCAAACAAACGTTGAACTGAATGGCACGCCGATAACAATAAACGCTGAGTTAAAAGAAAAATTCAACGAGCTAAAAGCAGTCGTCGTAACAGCGGGTTCATTTGAAGCCGGCGACAACAAACGGGCAGCGACTGTTTTAAGTGCCATTGACGTTGCTACAACGGCGGGCTCTAACGCAGACATTACCGCGGCCTTAAAAACTTTACCAGGCGCACAACAGATCGGCAACCAGGAAGGATTATTTGTCAGAGGTGGCACAGGCGAGGAGACTAAACAGTTCATCGATGGAACGTTGTTGAACAATCCTTATTACACGAGCGTTCCTGATATTGCAACACGCGGGCGCTTCTCTCCTTTTCTTTTCAAAGGAACTGTATTTTCTACCGGTGGATATTCAGCGCTCTATGGACAGGCCTTATCTTCAGCAGTGATCCTTGAGTCGATCGACTTCCCCGAAAGATCTGCCGCAAATGCGATCGTATCGCCGATCGTTCTCGGCGGAGGCGTTCAGCAACTTTCGAAAAAGAAAAACTTTTCATGGGGCATTGATTATAACTATGTGAACGTTGGGCTTTATTTTAACCTGGTACAACAAACGCCAGACTATTATGACATGCCCGAGTTTCATTCGGGTGATGCAAACTTCCGCATCAAAACAAAAGGCGGCATCATTAAATATTACACAACGTTCAACTACAACCATCTCGGTTTGCGCAGACCGGATATTGACAGTATGATCTATAAAGACGCCTACAGCGTTATCAACCATAACTGGTATAATAATCTCAGCTGGAGAGAAAATCTTGGCAATGGATGGAAGATGAACCTTGGCATGAGCTACAGCACAAATCGCGATGATCTTGCGCAGCAGGTGCAGGATTCATCCAACCAACCGAAACTATTTAACTACGATCCGTGGCTGAATAAAAATTTCACGGTAAAAAATCGGCAGGACCTTGCACAGATCAAAGAAGTTTTTGAAAAGAAGCTTGGTGGCTTAAGTGCAATTCGTTTTGGTGCTGAATATTGGTACGCGTATAACCCCGGCACTTACAAAAATCCCGACAGCAACTACGTCTTTGATCTGAAAGATAATTATGCTGCCGCATTCGCAGAAAGCGACGTGTACATTACGAACGGTGTTGCTTTGAAGATCGGCGCACGCTATGAATATTCATCGATCATCAAACATGCTGACATAGCACCACGCATATCGCTTGCCTATAAGACCGGACCAGGCGCACAGGTCTCGCTTGCTTATGGCGTTTTCTATGAGAAGCCATTGAACAATGAATTAATATACAGTACGTCGCTTGGCTATACAAAGGCAACGCATTATATCGCAAACTACCAGCGCTCGGTTGATAACAGGATATTTCGCGTGGAAGCTTTTTATAAAAAATATGACGACCTGGTGAAAAGCTTCCCCTATTATAACAACAACGGAACAGGTTACGCAAAGGGTGTCGAGTTATTCCTGCGTGACAAAAAAACTTTCAAGAATATAGACTATTGGATCAGCTATTCTTACCTGGATACTAAAAGAGATTATCTCAATTATCCGCAGGAGCTTGAGCCCAACTTTGCAGCTCATCACACAGCGTCGGTTGTAATGAAACGCTTCATCACAAAATGGAAAGCAGGGTTTAATGTAACCTACAGTTTTGCAACCGGGCGGCCATACTACAATTTTATGTACGATAACTCATCTGATAAATACAATATAGCCGACCAGGGACGCACAAAAAATTACAACAACCTGGGATTTAGCGCAGAGTATCTGCCGAGCCTTGGCAAGAAAGACGCAAAAACGTTTATTGTGTTGTTCGCAAGTATGACCAACGTGCTGAATCAAACGCAGATCTATGGATATAATTATTCTTATAACGGCTTAAATAAACAACCGATACTCCCGCCTGCACAACGATTTTATTTTATCGGCATGTTTTTGAGTTGGGGGATCGACCGGAGTGAAGATGCTATTAATAATAACTTGTAAAAATCTCAAATTTCAAATCCCAGGTTCCAAATCCCAAGTTCCAAATCACAAATTCCAAATCACAAAAAACAAACAATAAACATCATCAAATGAAACAGTTTCTCGTCGCGTTAGCGATCATCATCTCGGTAACAGCATCTGCGCAAAGTGATAAATATGCAGATGCGATGAAACAAACTCTTGCACTTTTCGACTCAGCCAAAACGGCGGCAGACTTTGAAAATGTCTCCGCTTCTTTTCAACGCATCGGCGATGTGGAAAAAACGCAATGGCTGCCTTATTATTGGGCCGCAATGTCGCTTGCCACTGAAGGCTGGAAATATTTTCCTGATAACAATGGTGCGGTATCAGTAAAAACGGATAATCTATCGGGTGCTATGGAAGCGCTTGCCGCAAGGATCAATAAGTTGGCCGATCAGGCAGATGCAGCAACAACGGCAAACGAAGACAAAGCAGAGATCCTAATTGTGAGGAACATGGCAGCGACACAGCAAATGCTCGTAGATCCGCAGAGCAGATGGATGACTTTTGGTCAGCAGGCTGGCACTTACCTTCAGCAGGCATCGCAGTTAAACCCGAACAATCCACGCGTTTATTATCTTCAGGGCATGAGCTTGTTTGGAACACCTGAACAATTTGGCGGTGGGAAGGCTGCGGCAAAACCTTTATTTGAAAAGGCCGTTGCAATGGGCAAAGCCGAGCAACAAAAACCTTTGCACCCGCATTGGAGTTTGGAGCAAAGCGAACAAATGCTTGCCCAGTGCCAGTAAATATTTTCTTCGCACAGCGACAACGGAGCAATAGAGTTTTTACATTCCCTCTCTGGTCTCTGTTAGCTTTGTGCGACATTCTTAAAATCTTTCCATGGAAACTACAGAAAACGATTTCTCGCCGCAGCAAAGTTTGGCACTTATTGAAAGCATGATCAACCGTGCTAAAGATAAATTTGCCGAAGACGGTTCGATGTACCTTCTGTGGGGCTGGCTTGTATTTGCATGCAGCCTTTTTCAATTTATATTATTGCATGTGGTGGAATACCCGAAACACTATCTTGTTTGGCTGGCGACAATTCCTGCTTTTGTGTACCAGTTTTTTTATATCAGGGAAAAGCGTAAACACCAAACCGCTACAACTTATACAGATTATATTATTGGCTACATATGGGTGACTTTCGGTGTTGTAATACTGCTGATCGGATTCATAATAGGGTTTATCACCGGTGGAGATTATTACTATCATATCATTCCCTTGTTGCTTGCTATATATGGTGTGCCGATCTTTTTAACGGGAGTGATCATTCGTTTTCGGTCTCTCATCACCGGCGGTATTGTATGCTGGGTGTTATGCATCGTGTCAACGTTCATCCGTAACTATGACTACCAGTTTTTGATGGTGCCCCTGGCGATGCTGGCCGCCTGGATCATTCCGGGTTATATGTTACGTTCAAAATATAAATCCCAATAATAAGTATGAAAGAAGAACAATTGTCGGCTGAAGAAAGCCTGCAGCTTATTAACCGCATGATATTTGAAGCCAGGGGCTATTTTCATGAAAGCGGCGTCTCTGCCCTTATTTACGGCTTTACGGTCGTCGTATGTTCCGTGCTCACCTACCTCGATGACACTACCGTGCTGCGCCTTCCATTTCAACCATTCTTTATCATGGTCCCGGTTTTTGTCCTGCAGGTGTGGATGCATTTCAGGGAGGAGAAAAACAAGAAAGCAAAAACTTTCACGGATGATGCCATTGATTTTTTGTGGATGGGATTTTTCCTGTCGGTGATCATTTCGCTCACGGGATTTTTAGCAGGTGCAGGTTACATTGTTATTACTATCATCTTATTCCTGGCCGGTTTTTCAGCGTTTGTAACAGGCATGATCGCCAAATTCCGTTACCACATTATTTCCGGTTGCATCTGCCTGCTTATGGCGGCGATCTCTTTTTTTATTCAGCAGTCAATGATTTATTTTCTTTTGGCCGCAGCGGCGACTATTGTTTGGATCATTCCCGGTTTTATGCTAAGAATACATTTTAGAAAAACAAGCGTATGAACAACGAATCTCAATTAACCGAACAGGAAAGCCTCGAGCTTATTGCGCGCATGATCAACAAGGCTAAGTCTGACTTTCGGGAAACCGGGATCGGCGCGTTGATGTGGGGAACGATCATCGCCGTTTGTGCAGTTGTGTCATTTGTTAATTATTACCAGCATTGGCGCTGGGCTGAGTACATCTGGTTCCTGACCTTTATAGCAGTGATTCCCCAGGTCATCATCTCAGTGCAGGCAAACAAAAGAAAAAAATATACATCCTATAACGAAGATGCGATGGGTGGCATCTGGATAAGCTTCGGCATCGGCATTTTATTGTTGTCCTTTTTTTCGTCATGGTCTCACCTGTCAAATGCATATGTTTTGTTCCTGATTTTCTATGGCGTACCCACATTTGCAACCGGGATCGCAAGGAGATTTACACCCATGATCGTTGGTGGCATCGCGTGCTGGATATTCGCCATCATCAGCATGTACGCAACATTTCCTTATGCGATGCTGCTTACCGCAGCCGCCGCCATCATAGCCTGGTTCGTCCCCGGTATCATTTTGAGAAAAAGATATTTGAAAGCAAAGAAGAATGATGTTTAAGGACCTGGATCCATTGTTGCACTCGCAGCTTAGGCTCGCTATCATGAGTATTCTCATCAGCGTGAAGCAGGCCGAATTTATTTTTATCAGGGAGAAGACAAATGCTACTGCCGGGAATTTGAGCGTGCAAATACAAAAGCTGAAAGAAGCCGGCTATATTGAAGTGATAAAAGAGTTCAAAGACAACTACCCCAATACCAGTTGCAAGATCACCCCAAAGGGGATCAAAGCCTTTGAAGAGTATGTAAAAACTTTGCAGTTCTATTTACAGGTAAAAAAATAAAGGCACACAATTTGAATTTAAACCTCAAACATTAATTATGGCTAACCTGGCAAAAGAAAAACTGAGTGACGATATACAAATGAATTTCAATCACTCCAAGGAAGTTGCGTATTGGGCAAAAAAATACAATATCTCTCCGCAACTGTTCCAAAAAGCTTTCAAAGAAAGCGGCCACTCGATCCCAAAAACCCTCGAATTTTTTAATCAGAATCTCAACAATGCAAATTAACCTACGGAAAACTGCCAACGGTTAAAGACAAAAGCATTATATTTGCAGCGTATTTGAGTTTATCGTCCTAGTAATTGAATGATTTTCTGCTACAGAGTTTCTGCTAATAGTTACATTCCTTCTTTACAACGTCAATTTTCTCAGACAATTTTTTTAATTTAAATAACAACACATGAACATTTATGTTTCCAATTTGGGCTTCAGCGTGCAAGATGAAGACCTGAGGGAATATTTTGCAGAGTATGGCGAAGTCACTTCTGCAAAAGTAATTACCGACAAATTTACGAATCGCAGCCGCGGTTTTGGGTTTGTTGAAATGCCGGACGAGAATGCGGCGCAAAAAGCCATCAGCGAGCTCAATGGAGCTGTAGTTGAAGGCAGGTCAATTAGCGTTAACGTAGCGCGTCCCCGCGAAGAAAGATCTAACAGCGGCGGCGGCGGCGGCAAAAGATCTTTTAGCGGCAACAACAACAAGAGATGGTAATTTTGATGCACTGAATTAGAACAAGAGAGTTCATTTGACGGGCTCTCTTTTTTATTTATTTGAAGCGATAGGGCATCGCCAAACCAGTTTACACAATTATGGAAAACCGTTCTTTTCCCGCGCAAAAAATCTTTTCTTCGTCAGCGTTGCCCGCTATCTAACGCTATCTAATAAGACCACTCTTTTTCCAGAGTGTATAAAAACAACTTAGCTTGAACCGGCGAGGGCTTTTAGCATTTTTTGCAGTTCTGTAATACCGTCGGTTGCCGGCTTCTCGATCGGCGTTACATTATATAAAGAAGCGTAGGGAATGGTTCTGTCGATTATAAACTTCGGTATATGCCACGGAGCGTAATTGACAAGCCCTGCGGCGGGGTAAACAACCAGCGACGTACCGATAACCACAAATATCTCCGCTTTCGACGCAACTGCAGCAGCTTTTTCAATCATAGGGACCGGCTCTTCGAACCAGACGATATGCGGCCTCAGTTGGGCACCATCTTCCGCTGTGTCACCCAGTAAAATATCTTTTCTTATTTCATAGACCAATTCGTTATTTTTTTCGCTCCGCATTTTAAAGATCTCTCCGTGCAGGTGCAACACCTTTGAACTGCCAGCCCTTTCATGCAGGTCATCGATATTTTGCGTGATGACATGTACATCAAAATCATTTTCCAGCTGCGCAAGGCCAACGTGTGCCGCATTCGGTTCAGCCTTCAGCACATCCTGTCGCCGCATGTTGTAAAAGTCAAGCACAAGCTGTTTATTCTTTTTCCAGGCCCGCGGCGTAGCCACGTCTTCGATGTTATAGCCGTTCCATAAACCATCGCTGTCGCGAAATGTTTTTAAGCCGCTTTCGGCACTGATGCCCGCACCGGTCAAAACCACCAATTTCTTTTTCATCATATAAAATTAAAAAAGCGTCTTGATCGGGCGTTGTATTTTTAACTCCTTCCGCGATCCTGGTTATTCAGTCAATTATTTAAAACTACTAATTTGCAGTTTTCTGCATAAAAATTAAAATGATGCGCCGGCAAGCGCATGAAAAAGATAGTCAATGAAAATTTTAATTCATTATCTCAAACCATACAGGTGGTTGGTTGGCCTGGCCCTTTTACTTGCGGCTATCAATCAAAGTTTTTCAATGCTTGATCCCTATTATTTCGGGAAATTTTTCGACAAGTTTCTGACGCACCCATTCGATATTGGGCATTTTGATGAACATAAAAATTTCGTGAAAGATGCAGTAAGAACGACAAATCAATTCGTGTGGGGTGTGCTCGGGTACCTTGGAATTTTTATCGGGGTCGCGATGGTTTCAAGGATCGCAAAAGCATTCCAGGATTATTTCACAAATGTTGTGGTGCAAAAATTCGGCGCAAAAATCTTCACCGACGGATTGAAGCATTCTATGCTTCTGCCATTCCAGGATTTTGAGGACCAGCGAAGCGGTGAAACACTTTCTATTTTATCAAAGGTCAGGGCCGATAGTGAGAAGTTCATCGTGTCATTTATAAACGTATTATTCAGTATTGTGGTAGGCGTTGTGTTTGTGAGTATTTATGCTTTTAGCCTGCATTGGTCAATCATGCCAATTTATACGATTGGTATTGCTTCGCTTGCCTGGCTGACCAGTGTTTTGAGCAAAAAAATAAAAGTTATTCAAAAAAATATCGTTAAGGAAACAAATGTTTTGGCAGGCTCAACAACAGAATCCTTACGCAATATTGAACTGGTGAAAAGTTTAGGATTGACAAACCAGGAAGTTGACAGGCTGAACAACAACACTTATAAAATATTAGGCCTTGAATTAAGGAAGGTAAAAAGTATAAGGACCTTAAGCTTTATACAGGGAACATTTGTAAACTTCTTGCGACAGCTGATCATGTTCACTTTAGCGTGGCTTGTATTCAGAGGCCAGTTAACGGCAGGACAAGTAATGACTTTGACCTTTTACTCATTTTTTATTTTTGGCCCGTTGCAGGAAATCGGAAATATCATAATGGCTTATCGTGAAGCGGAAGCATCATTAATAAATTTCGATAATGTGATGAAGAGACCGGCCGAAAAAAAGCCGGCATCACCCGTACACATCGGCAACCTTCGGCAACTGAGCTTTAATCATGTTTCTTTCAAGCATCAAACGGCGCAATATAAAGCACTCGACAATATTAGTTTTGTTGTTGAACAAGGCGAAACCATAGCGTTTGTGGGCCCTTCAGGTGCGGGCAAGAGCACGCTTGTAAAAATGCTGGTCGGTTTATATCATCCGCAAAACGGAAATGTTTATTACAATAGCGTTGACAGTAACGATATAGCCCTCGAAGATATTCGAACACAAATTGGCTTTGTAACACAAGACACGCAATTGTTCGCCGGCACGATAAAAGAAAATTTGCTGTTTGTGAACCCGTCGGCAAAAGATGACGATCTGTTAGATGCTTTATACAAAGCGAGTTGTCAGAATCTATTAGAACGGGCAGATAAAGGAATTGAGACGGTTATCGGCGAGGGTGGCCTAAAGTTAAGTGGTGGTGAGAAACAACGTTTGAGCATCGCACGCTCGCTGCTTCGCCATCCGCATTTGCTGATCTTTGATGAAGCCACATCATCGCTTGATTCGATCACCGAAGAAGAGATCACATCAACGATCAAAGAAATTTCTCAGCTCAAGGAACAGATCACTGTTTTAATCGCCCATCGCTTAAGCACCATCATGCATGCGGACAGAATTTATGTGCTCGAAAAAGGAAGGATCATTGAGACGGGAACACATTATGAACTGCTCGATGAAAAAGGGTTATACTATGCCATGTGGCGACAACAGATCGGCGAAAGAAAATACGCTGCCTCAAAACAGCCGGTATAAATATTTTGATGCCGGCGTTAAAAAATTCTTTCTCCTTGGTTTGATCGCCTGCTCATTCGTGCCTTCATCCGGCCAGTCATGGATCAGGATAAACCAGCTCGGGTACCCGCCGGACAAAGTGAAGGTCGCGGTGCTTTGCAGCAAACATGATATCTCAGATTCTGCGTTTTACCTGGTCGATTCAAAAACCAAACACATTGTCTTTACCGGAAAGATCAAGCTCTTTTTCGGCAGCTATGGACCATTTAAAGAAACGTGCCGTCTCGACTTTTCTGCTTTTCAAAAAAAGGGAAGTTATTTCCTCCGTGCGGCGGATGCAACATCGCCGGTGTTTTCAATCGATGATAAAGTATATGATGGTACCGCTGATTTTTGCCTGCGCTATATGCGTCAACAACGCAGCGGCTTCAATCCTTTTTTAAAAGATTCTTGCCACACACACGATGGCTATACGCTGTATGCGCCAGTGGCGGACAGCACGCATATTGATGTCGTAGGCGGATGGCATGATGCTAGTGATTACCTCCAGTATTCGGCAACCACCGCAAATGCGGTTTATCATCTGCTTGCCGCATACCGCGACTTTCCAAAAATATTCTCTGACAAAAAACAGTCGAATGGTTTGGAAGGAAAAAATAATGTTCCCGATGTGCTGGATGAAGCAAAGTGGGGACTCGACTGGTTATTGAAAATGCATCCGAAGGACGATTGGATGTTCAACCAACTGGGCGACGACAGAGATCATCGCGGAATGCGCATCCCGAAAGAGGACACAAATTTTTACGGCCGTGGCCTCGAGCGGCCGGTTTATTTCTGCACAGGCAAGCCGCAGGTGCGCGGAAAATTCATGAATAATACGACTGGCGTAGCATCGACAGCCGGAAAGTTTGCAAGCGCGTTTGCATTGGGCAGCGACGTGTTTGCTTCCATAAATTCCGATTATGCAAAAAAATTAAGTTTTAAAGCGTCAACGGCAATTGCGATGGGATTTAAGCAGCCGGGAAATTGCCAAACCGCATCTGTGGTTTCGCCTTATATCTATGCGGAAGATAACTGGACTGATGATATGGAACTTGCTTGCGCATCTTTTTTGGCAAATCCATCGAGGCTTTATTCGAACACCCACACGATCACAAGAGAACTTGCGTATCAATATGCGTTGCAAGAACCGGTTACTCGATGGCTTGGCGCTGACACGGCAAAGCACTATCAATGGTATCCGTTCATTAATGTAGCGCATTATGAGCTCGCGAAACTATTAACGGGTCCGCAACGTGATACCCTCATCGACTTTTACAAACGGGGAATTGAACGCGTGTGGGACAAAGCAAAATCGAATGCGTTCTTCAGGGGCATACCTTTTATTTGGTGCAGCAACAACCTGACGGTAAGTTTTGCGATTGAATGTTACTGGTACCGGCAACTATCACATGACAGCAGTTTCATACAACTTGAGGAGGCTTGCTTCGATTGGATCTTTGGATGTAATCCATGGGGCACAAGCATGGTATTTGGTTTGCCCGCTTATGGCGATACGCCGGTTGATCCGCATTCTGCTTTCACGCATTTGAAAAACTATCCAATTGATGGCGGCCTTGTTGACGGCCCGGTTTATGGAAGCATCTACGCCAATCTTATCGGCATACAACTATATCACGACGATGAGTATAAGAATTTTCAGAGTGATCTTGCAGTATATCACGATGATTATGGCGATTACAGTACCAACGAACCTACCATGGATGGTACGGCATGTCTCATCTATTTATTGGCTGCCGAACAAGCTGAGGCAAGGGTCAGCAAACCATGAAACATTTTTGATTTGCAGCATTTCGAATATAAATTTTGTCTACCTTGGTGGGTAATTAATTTACCTGCATGACAGAACAGGCCATCTTAGCCGGCTGCCTAAATAATGACCCTGTGGCACAACGGGAGCTATACAACCGGTACAGCCCGAAGATGCTTTCAGTGTGTTATCGTTTCGCACCGCATCGCGAGGATGCTGAGGACATGCTGCAGGAAGGATTTATCAGGGTGTTCACCCAGATACAGTCTTTTCGCAACTCAGGTTCTTTCGAAGGCTGGATAAGACGGATAATTGTTCATACCTGCATTAATTTTTTAAAGAAGCATAAAAAATTTAACGAAAGCCTCGACTTAGCTTATGTGGTGAATATCCAGGTTAAAGAAGAAACTGTTCCTTCATTAATGCTGGCAAGACAAGTGGTAGAGTGCATACGATTATTACCGGTCGGGTATAGAACAGTCCTCAACCTTTACGCAATTGAAGGTTATTCGCACAAAGAAATCGCTGACATGCTGGACATAGAAGAAAGTACAAGCCGGAGTCAGTATACAAGAGCGAAAACCATGCTTGAATCGATCTTAGTGAAAAAGAGGATTCTTGAAAAACCAGGAGAAGCATTTACATGGACAGCGGCATTGAAATAAAGCACGACTAAACGTATGAACGAGTCCCGCCATACAGATGAGTTGGAAGAATACCTGCAACACCAGGCGGGTGAGCACAAGATGTATCCGTCTGATCGCGTATGGAAGAGCATTCGCAAAAAGATCCATACGCCAAAAAAATGGCCGGCGCTATCTGTTTTTACAGTCCTTATTATTTCTGCCCTTGTGATCGGTACTGTTTTGAATAAACCGCAACCTGACACGTTAACGGCGAACTTTACTTTTTCTCTGCAAAGTCCGGCCAATAACACCGCGGAAAAAAATTCGACAAATCAAATTGCTGGCCAACAACAAATAACAGACGAACATTATTCTGTTGACGAGGTAACAACGAGAACTATTATCGCGGCCGTTGAAAAGATCAGGATTGACGAAGCCGTGGCGATGCAGCTACAGCAGACCGGTACTGTGGCTGAAAATAACCAGGTGGCCTTCGTTCCTGCAACCACAAACGCAACCAACGCAATTGCTGATAAAACAACCATAACCAAAAATGACATAGCCGAAGTGATGCCTGCAAGCGGCACAAGGTCATCGACGTTCACAAATAACTTCAATTACTACCTCTTTGATCTGTCCTCGAGGTTAAAAAGCATTTTAAGCAGTAAACCTGCTGATGGCAGAAGCGGCGGGGCGGCATTTTTTGGCTCCTCCAACCATGCAATTGCCTTCAATGATCTTGAACTAAATGTTCCGCGCTCGAACACTGAATTACTTCCTTCGGCACTTGAAAAATTGAGTAAAACGTCGTCGCGTTTTGATTTCAGGTTTTATGCAACACCTTCTATCAGTTATCGCAGGCTCAATGAGCATAATACACAACAAACAACATCGAAGACAGAAGGCTCTACGCTGGAGTCAAACTATAAAGTTGATCCGTCGCAAGCTATCAATCATTCCCCCGCAATGGGTTTTGAAACTGGCGTCGGCCTCGGTTACAAGCTGAACAAAAAATTCACAGTAACCGGTGGTTTCCAGTTCAACATCAGCCAATATAAGATCAATGCATTTCTGTATAAAGACGAGCCAACGTCGGTGACACTGGATGAAGGAAACTTTGCAAGCACCGTAAATACCGTCTCCAGCCTGCGAAGCATTCCGGGTAGTCAACCACTCACGATTAAAAATCGTTACTACCAGCTCTCCATGCCGGTAGGTCTTGATTGGCAAATACTAAATGGCGAACGATTCAGTTGGGGACTTGCCGGTTCGGTGCAACCTACGTACACTTTTGACAAGCAACCGCTCATCATTACTTCCAATTATAAAAACTACGCTGACGGCTCGCCGTATGTTCGTAACTGGAATGTGAATACAAATCTTGAAACTTACGTTGGCTACAGTACCGGCAGCTACCGGTGGCAAATTGGTCCACAAATACGCTACCAGTTACTTCCTTCGCTTGCTGACAAATACCCCAACAAAGAATACCTTGTTAACTACGGCCTGAAGGTCGGAGTTGTTAAACATCTCAAATAGATCTCCGGTTTCTTAGCGGTTTATTAAAACCAATTGGCAGACGACAAATCTTTTCTGCTGAAAACTACATTTGCAGTTATGACCGCTTCAACATTTCAATCGATCGCCGCTTCCCTTCCGCATCAGCCCGGCATATACAAGTATTATGATGAAGGTGGCGAACTATTATATGTTGGGAAAGCAAAAGACCTGCGAAAACGCGTAGCATCTTATTTTACAAAAACGTTCACCGGTTATAAAACGTATGAGCTCGTAAATAGAATTGCCCGAGTTGAGATCACACTGGTCAATTCGGAACAGGATGCTTTTCTGCTGGAGAATTCGCTGATCAAGGAATTTCAGCCGCGGTTCAATATAAACCTGAAGGATGATAAATCATATCCCTACATTATTATCAAAAAAGAACCGTTTCCCCGAATATTTCTCACCAGGAAAAAAATTGACGATGGTTCGGAATACCTCGGGCCTTTTACCTCTGCCAAAAAAGTGAGAGAGCTTTTAAGTTTCATACGACAGTATATTCCGCTTCGCACCTGCAAGCTCAATTTAACCAAACAAAATATCGAACGAAAAAAATTCAAAGTATGCCTCGAGTATCATTTAGGCAATTGCAAAGGGCCTTGCGAAGCGCTGCAAACGGATGACGATTATAAAGAAGGTCTGATGCAGGTGCGCCAAATGCTTAGAGGAAACCTGTCTCCAATTATTTCAGGATATAAGAAAATGATGCAGGAATATGCAGCGAGCCTGAATTTCGAAAAGGCGGAACAAGTACGGAAAAAGATCGAGCACCTTGAGCAATACCAGGCACGTTCGGTAATTGTGAGTAAGCACCTGAACAATCTTGACGTGTTTACCATCATGAAAGAACGCGATGTTGCGTTCGTCAATTATTTAATGGTTCAGAATGGCACCATCATTCAAACGCATACGGTAGAACTGCAGACAAACCTTGAAGAAAACGAAAATGAGACACTCGTTTTCGCGATCGCGCAGCTAAGGCAGACATTCAACAGCGCTGCAAAAGAAATTGTTGTTCCCTTCGGAATTGAATATCCTGAAAAGGATGTGATCATAACCGTGTCGAAGGGCGGTGATAAATTAAAGTTGCTCGAACTTTCTCAAAAAAATGCTTTGCACTTTCGCGAGGAATTACGAAGACAGAAACAATTGCACCTGGAAGAAAATGATGGAGCACGACGCCAGGTGTTAGAACAACTTCAGCGTGAACTTGGCTTGCAGGAAGTACCTGTACATATTGAATGTTTTGACAACTCAAACTTCCAGGGAAGCTTCCCTGTTTCGGCGATGGTATGCTTTAAGAACGGTTTACCCAGCAAAAAAGATTACAGGCATTTCAATGTGAAGACCGTCAGCGGCATAAACGATTTTGCAACGATGAGGGAAGTTGTACACAGAAGATATAAACGACTGCAGTTGGAAGAGCAACCATTACCCCAGTTGATCATTATCGATGGAGGCAAAGGTCAATTGAGTGCAGCGATCGAAAGCATTGAAGCATTGGGTCTCACGGGTAAAGTAACTGTGATCGGGCTTGCAAAAAATGAGGAAGAAATTTTTTTTCCGAATGACAAAGAGTCGATCAAACTTTCGTGGAATAGTGAAGCACTAAATTTAATTCGCCGCATAAGAGACGAAGTGCACCGGTTTGGTATCACGTTTCACAGGAAGAAACGTTCAAAGGGAACATTTAAGAACGACCTCGAAAGTATAGAAGGCATTGGTGAAAAAAGTGCGACGCAACTATTACAACGGTTTAAATCGGTTAAAAAAATAAGGGAAATAAATCTTGAAGAACTTACTGCGGTTGTAGGAAAATCAAAAGCAAAACTCATTCACGATCACCTGCAAAAAAAAGGGGGCGTGGATGAAAATCCTGCCCCGTTTTAAAATCCAATATCCTATGAAAAACCGTTACAAATGTATGCAACTGGTTTTGTTATGCAAGTTTTTTTGATTTTATTTTAGGAAAATTTCTATAGCCTCGAATCACCGGCACTTCAATAACTCCAAAGCGACTGCTCGTAGTTGAAAATTTTGTCTTTGATCTTTTCTCCTGTGAGTAATCTGAACAAAGTATTGTTGGGATAAACAGTGGCAAGATCGATATCAAATGGATTGTCGATTGACGACTTTACAATGTAACTGCTGAACATCCGGCTTTCAAAAATTTCTTCCCATGTCATTGGTGCGCCAATATTTTTCGGATTGTAAGCGTCATATTTCGCGAGGATCGGCCGCAGGTCGGGATAATAGACCCACCATACCGGACGGTCACTGTTCGCGATAATATCTCCTGTTGAAAGCTTGAACGGAATAACCGGTGCGATACCTATTATACGCACGAACATCCGGCTACTTTCTTTATCAAATATCCATTCTTCTTTTATCCTGAATTTATAAATCGAATCCGGGTCTGTGGCTTTAGCGCGTACCTGGTATCCTACCACGTTACCATCAGCATCATATACCTTCGCCGTGTCAGAACCGCCGCCAAAAGCGTTCATGGCTTCGTCAGCCGTTATAGGCGTAGTAAACCGGTCGTCGTCTCCGCTAAAAGCAGTAACGTCGCCGTTGGTTATGGCTCTCAGCAAAATCGAAATAAAGCGTTGGCTACCGTTATCTTCAACCGCCGAATATCGGAACGGTAAATTGATCTTTTCCCTTGCATCAATTTCTCTCCAAACCCTCACCATAAAGACAGCGTCGTCTTCGCGAATGTCTTCATACGTCAAAGGAGTGCGATCTTTCACAAGATTGTGTTCTACCGCACCATCATTACGTAAAGACATCTTTGTACTGTCGAGTAACCCGTTACCAGTGCTTTTTATTACTGTAATTGGCAACGTTGTGTCAATGCCGGCAGACGGGGTGTTTGCGTTACCATAGCCTGAGTTAGCCGGATTATTTGTTGTATCATTTCCATAACCAGACGCGTTGTTGCGCTGCTGATTATTGGCCGGCGGGTTATTCTGCTGAGTGTTATTACCGTAGGCGGACGTAGGCCTTTTTTTCACAGGGCGCTGTTGAGCGTAAACATACATTAGATTCAACAACAGCACAGTCGTTAAAATGTATTTCAGATACTTAATCCACATATCGATAATATTAATAAAGATTAAATACAATCGGTGGCAATGTTCGTCCACCTCCCGGCCCGGTAACTCTTATCTCGTCTATCGTTACAGTCGTGCCTGGCCGTGATTTTTCTATTAGCGGCCTGACTGGATCAAACGAAGCACCGCTCACCTGCTGGTATTGCAGCTGTGGGAAGCCGGCACCGGTTAAAACGATCGTATAACTGTTGACATTAAATTTGACGCCTTCAAAAACGAAATTTTCCAGGTCGGCACGCAAGCCAAACTGCGCCTTGAAATCGTTGACCCGCATACGCCCACCTTTATTTGCACCAACCTTCGCAACCGGATCCGGAACGTCCTTGACCTTAAACGGAAATGTTGTAGGATGGCCATCAGCCACCACCGTCACCTCCGCTGGCGTACCTGCCTTCCCCGGACGCACTATATACTTGCCCGGTGCAGTTTTAGTGAGCGTGCCGTTGGTCATGCTGACCGTCACTTTTTCATCGCCCACACTTCCTCCGCTCACAGATATCGGGTTGTCGAGTCCAACATAAAAAACTTTTACCGCATCGGCACTTACACTCGCGCCAGTCGGCGAGCCAACGGTGTACGCAAGCTGATAGCTTTGCTGTTCCTGCTTCCCTGTTGACTGATTGAAATATGAAACCACAACATTTTTCGTATACGATCCAGTTCCACCTGCCGTCATTTTATATTCTGCAACTCCATTTGCATTTATAGCTACGGGGGCGCCGTCAATACTAACCGAGGGCTTCGCGTCCGCGTTAAAAGCGCCGATCCCCGCTGTGATGGTTAATTCCTGCCCTGGCATCAGGTAGTTTGAACTTTGACCAACTAACGGCTCATAATTATTAAATACAATCTTCACGGCACCCACCTGTTGATGGCAATAATCTATCACCATAGCTTCACTGTTCTTTACGTCGTTTTCAAACTTGCTGAGGATAGTCAACGCCGCAACGGCCGGCGTCATATAGAAATAGGAGGCAGACCAATCATTTTGATTCGCCCGGTTATTTGTTTTAGGAATATTAAGATCGATCGGTAACGTCTTTTCGAACTGTTTGCGTATCTCAGGGTCTAAATCGAGCAGCGCCTTTTTGAAATTAGCCAGTTGCACATGCAGGCTATCACCAGCCTTCCCCGGATCGGTCATAACTCTTGTCGGCGCTTCCAGGTCATCTTCTTTGAAATCACCCGTTTGGGCATTGTATTGCGCTTCATTTAATACGCGCCTCTTCAAACCTTCTATATAAGTAACCAACTGATCAGCCAGACGCTTCGTTGTTTCCGCCTTGGGAGCCCATACACGTGCCCTGTCGGCTGTGGCAGGATTAGTACTCAACTCTTTGAATGACTCGAACATTGTCTTGTTCTTCGAATCGATCGTGTTGCTGGCAGTAGTTAAGCTATTGTTTACCGTCTTAAAAGCATTTAAAATTTCGGCTGATACATTCAGTGCTAACAGCGCGGTCAGCACCAGATACATCAGGTTGATCATCTTTTGTCTTGGCTCTTTGGGTAACGCCATAATAAAGGATATTTATACAGGATGCTTCCTTGTTTTACTCTAAAATAATTTCATTAAGACCTGCCGCTTTGCATGGCGCTGATCATATTGCCATAGATCTGGTTCAATTTGCCAAGGTTGTTCGCAAGCGCAATGATCTGGTCTTTCGCTTTCACTGCATCGTCGGCAGTTGTGTGCATGGTTGCAGAAGCTTCGTTCAACTTACCATAGAACTGATTAAGCGCTTTCAAATGCTGGTTGCTTTCCTGCAATTCCAGCTCGTAAATGGTATTTAAAGAAGACAGATTTTTTGTAAGTGTCTGTATCTGTTCGTGAAAAACCTTAGCGCCTTCAGAGGCATTATTGAACGTTGTTTGTGAGTTTGCAGCTGTAGCATATGCAATCTTTACGGCATCGAGTGCTTGCGCGGCCTCCTTTGTCTTTTGCGTATAATCGCCGGTCGCCTTTACCACATCGCCTATTTCGCCCATTTTTTCCACTGTAGTTCCAAGCTTTTGAAAACCTGCGCTCAGCTTTCCGAGGTTGGTTGGCGTGATATCGGCTTCCTGCAGCATTTTCTCCATCGATTTCAAGGCCGGATTGCCGGTCGTCTCATTCACGGGTTTCAATGACGAGTCCGCTATAGCTGGATAGTACAAGTATAAAAAACCATACACAGAAAATACCAACGCCTCGGTACCGAGGCCTAGTTTCAGGAAGAAATCTGCGGATGGCGTATGAAGCAACTTTTGTAATGCGCCCCAGATAACTACTGCGGCGGCAAATGATACAAACATGTCTACGATCCGGCTTACTTTTGGTGGAATTGCGGCTGCCATAATTTTAAAGTTTTAAATGCTGATGAGGATATTGTTATAAAGTTGAATATTAATAAAACCGTTTATCTCTTTTTGTATTGCGGCGGAAGATCAATAACACATCTGAAACCGATATACGATTTAGTTGTGTCCTGGTATTCATACTGCCGTGTGCTTGTTTGCAGAAAGTATCCTACGTCTTTCCAGCTACCGCCCCTGATCACTTTACGCTTCATACGGGGCGGGTCAGAGTCGAGGGCGTTCCATTGAATGTCGGGGTTCATATCATGCTGGAAATTGTATGAACCTTCGTAAAATAATGACGAAGTCCATTCGGAAACATTACCAGCCATATTATATAATCCATAATCATTCGCCCAGTAACTGTCAGCTTTTACGGGATAAAAGCCACCGTCTTCCGGATAATTGCCTCTTCCAGGTTTGAAGTTCGCGAGCAAGCACCCCTTCTTATTACGCAGGTAATAGTTACCCCACGGGAACATGGACTGCGAACGGCCTCCCCGTGCAGCGTATTCCCATTCCGCCTCAGTAGGCAGGCGAAAATCGCTTTCGGGCGCCTTCTTATTCTTCTCAAGATAGCTGTTCAAATAACGTGTGCGCCAGTGGCAGAATGCAACCGCCTGTTTCCAGTTCACACCGACCACCGGGTAGTTACCATAAGCAGGATGCGCGAAATAGCGCTTGGTCATCGGTTCATTATACGAGTAAGAGAAATCCCTCATCCAGCACAACGTGTCCGGGTAAATTTTTTGATCGTAACGATAAATGAAATCTTTGCGTGGTCGGCCAGCATTTTCACGCTTGGCAGCTTCCTTCAAATTGAAACCCTGGATATTGTAAACGATCATATCCGGGTCAATGTCCATTTTGCTATACAAACGGTTGTCCGGCGTCAAAATCAGGTCGTTCAGTTTTTCGAGGGTATTCTTATCGCCCCATTTGATACTGGAAGCTTTTTTCCAGTCAACAGCAGTATCACCGGCAGGGCTTGTTTTCACATAACCAAGACGGATAGCGGCAAGCGAATCTCTAACCCAGTAAACGAATTGCCGGTATTGATTGTTTGTCAATTCCGTTTTATCCATCCAGAAACCACTAATAGAAACCTCTTTATTACGCGCGGTGAAATTGTAATTGATGTCTTCATCGCTGGGGCCCATATGAAAAGTTCCGGGCGGAACAAAAACCATGTTAGCAGGCTTTGTCATCCCAACCCTGGCGGCAGGAGCAATTCCATGCACCTGGCCATCGCCGGCGACGGATTTACTGTTGCCTTTCTTGCCACAGCCAACTGCTCCAATGACGGATACAGCTAGAAGTAAGATTAAGAAGCTTTGGTTTTTCATCCTTTATTTCTGTTTCAGCAATTTTGAATAATGTGGTTCACGGTCGGAGCAAAGTTTAATGATTGTTCTCTGTATCAGGTTTTTATCTTTAAAATTCGCCTAAGACTAAATGAACGTGCTTTCGATTAAATTATTTTGTGCATGTGGACTTTTTGTTAAAAATGTTTTCGGCTGATGATGTCCCTGAATTGCTCGACGGTCTCCACCGGCTGCTGGCATTGGTAATTTTCACATACAAAAATCATGGTCTTGTGCTCATTAACAGGTTTGCCTCTTAGCAAAGGCCATTCATCCGTTTGGTTTGCAGCAGACTGCAGTAATTTTAAAGGTGTATACTCTGCTAAAATTTCGACAGCGATTTGGTTATAATTTCCGCCCAAGATAGCGATTTCTTCAATACCAAGCACCAGCGCCTGGAGGTTCAGGCACCAAAAACCAAACGACGCCGGATATTTCACAGCCATATCATGGATGCCGCCAACCATTTGCAAAGCCCTGTTTCGCCATTCGGAAACATCAAAAAGTAAAGACAGTTTCATTAGGTTCTCCGCCATGACTGCGTTGCCTGACGGAGTAGCTCCATCGTATATTTCCCGCTTTTTGATGATGTTGTCCGTTTGAGTTCTATTGGTGAAATTGAAAAGAACCGTGTCATCGTCACCAAACTCGGTCATCACTCTTTCCGCTATAGCTTTAGCTTTCAATAAATAGTTAGTAGTCCCGGTTACCTCCTGTAGAAAAAGATAAGCTTGTATTAAAGCAGCGTAGTCATCGATAAAAGCTTCCTGTGAACTTATCTTTTTATTCCAGCTGTGATAGAAAAATGGCTCTTCGTTTTTTTGCAGGTTTTTTTCGAGAAATGAGATATTGAATTCTGCAAGCTGACGATATTGTTGCTCGCCGGTGGCTGCATATGCTTTGCAAAGGCTTTTTATCATCAATGCATTCCAGCCCAGAATTATTTTGTCATCAAGACCGGGCCGGATGCGCTGTTGCCTTGCCTCGAACAACTTCGCCTTGGATCCTTCTAAACTTGCAGACCAGTCGCCCATCTTCCCGTCCGAAAACTTTTCCAGGGGCTCCGGCATCCAAAGGATGTTTGTTTGTTCCCAATTACCAGTCTCCGAGACATCAAACACGTCGCAAAAAGTTTCGCTCTCATCCCCGAGTAACGCCCTGACTTCTTCTATACCCCAGGTATAGTATTTGCCCTCAACGCCTTCACTATCGGCGTC
>DASQJI010000743.1:0-5172 GCA_035631175.1 Parafilimonas sp. | reverse complement strand
CAAATAGCACGCGCCGCCGATCTGCATCATCACGCCAATGAATTTTGGCAGATAGCCGGATCGTACGATCAAATGCCCAATAATAAGGCAGGCAAATCCAAAGAATATTAGCCCGACTCCAAAGCCGTATGCATCCAGCCTTATCGCAAGGTATGATAATGCATCAAGCTGATCCGGCGTAAATACTTTGAGATAGCCGACGTCGCTAGTTAGAAACAACGGCATAAAAAGAATCAGCTTGGAAGCTATGAGAACGGCGGTTTGCGTTAGCACAAAAAGCATTGCCAGCAAAGCAAGATTTTTGCTGACCGGTTTGAGCAGTATGTAAAAGATGAGTACTAAAGGAATATCGCACACATGCATAAAAAGATCACCGGCGATGCCGATCCTCCACAAAAGCGGCGAACCGGCAATGTTGTTTGCGGTGGCAACAGCATCCGCTGATACAATAAGTTTTGCGCGTACGAAAAATTCGCCGATGACGCCGGCAAGAATTATCAGCAAGTAAAATACCCCGCCTATCCTGGCCATTTGTTTGACTGACATTTTCATTTATTAAGAGTTTTGTAAGCAGCAGCGTTAAATCAAGTGTCTTTATTGTTTGTCATTTTCGTGTGCCAACACCACATCATTGCCCGCGCCATCGTCCTTCACTTTTTGAATGATCGCATTTGCAACCTTTCTTCCAAGATCAAGACCCACTTCATTGTCGGTGCGAAAATGAATGCCGGCCTGGAACCGTGACTCGGCGCCTTCTTTCGCTTTCTTCCTGAAATAAGCAGCTTCCGCAGGAAAAAAATATGAGTACAATTCAGCCATTACTCCACTCACTGTCGCGTGCCCCGACGGATACCCGGGAAACGGTGGCGTAACCAGAAGGGCCGGATGAAAACTGGTATCGTATTGATTAGGGCGAATTCCCCAATACGCGTACTTCGCATCAAAGCAGGAAACAAAACCATCGTAGAGTCCTATCGCACTGATGGCATATAAGCGGGCCGCGCGCGGCGGATCAAGCTGAATATTGTATTCAAACATTTTCGTGTCGAGGATATCGCTCCAAAAATCGTGGCTTGCCCAAAAGAATGCATTGGACATTGAGCGAAACGTTTGCTTAAAGCTTTTTAATTCCGCCATATCTTTTGCGAAGTCGGGAGGAGGGCCGGGCCTGAACTCACTCGCGCTATCAAGCACAACGGTCTTATTGTGTGCTGCGAGGGGAAACATCGCAAATTTGCCTTTCCAAATTCCCGGTTTGTCCGGCATCTTCCCATCCCATGCTGTTTTTGGTACAAAATCTTTTGTGTGCTCGATCTCTTTTTCGGCGATCGTTTTACCAAGTTCAAAACCGGCGCGCGTATCGTCCGGGAAAGCGAGGCCTGCCGCAACGCGTGATTTCATTTGTTGCTGAGCCAACTGATTTATCGAATCAGACCATGACGGATAAAAATGAGAAATAATTGTTACCGCCACCCCGGCCGCGACCGAATACTCGCATGGGTACGAGGGGCTTTCCGGTTTCAACGCAAAACATTTTATCCGTTTGTCGGCTGCGAACGGCCGCGGACGATTGTATGCATACTTTGTGTTCCAGGCGGCGACGGTAGCGTCATATATCGCAACTTTCAGCAACATATTCGCCAGCACAAGAACACCGTTGTTGCTGGTATCGGAGGTGATCGGGATTATGCTTTCCCACCTGTAACCCGGTGATCCGGCATTCCAATACATGATCTGCTGCCAGCCTGCAGAATCTAAATTTTTCTGCGCGGCAAGCACCTGATCAATTTCGTTCTTGTAAGATTGGGGAGCTGGTAACCGGTAATCTTTGCCGGATGAAATGAACCAGGTTTTCCATGTGCCTGCGTCGCGTTCAGATTGCGCACGCAGGTGCGTCGAAATACAAACGGTCATTAAGGAAATAACTAATATCTTTTTCATAAATGTGTATTATTCGGCAAGAGTATTCCATTAAACAAAACACATAAACGAAGTGTCAACAGAATGCGGCTTACGGTAGACAAACGGTGTTTCGCAGTCAATGTTGATAAATGAGTGATCAGTGATGAGTAATGAGTAGTGCCTCACAGATGAACACAGATCCGCACTGATCCAGCCTGGCAACAACAAATGAACATTGAAAAATTGAGCATTGAAAATTGGAACCAGCAAAGACGGGCTCAGATCACGCACGCAATTTTTGAACCGCTTGGGAAAGTTCTATCAACTAACAACAAACAAAAACCCCGGCTGTTGAAACTGGACAAATTACTTATTGAAAATTGATGTGCGCCGGATCTTTCAAGTGGATTATTAAATTTTTGAGTGTGATGAACGACATTTTTGGAACACTAAGGCCACAACGGACCACAATGGCCACAAAGTTCGGTTGCCGCAGCCTGACCAACGACGAAACCTGTTCCCACCAATCCCCCTGATATCCGTGAGCATCCGTGCAATCTGTGAGAACCATCACTGGTCAGTGATGGGAATTAAGTAGCATGTTGTGCTATTGATTTAAACTGCTCGCTTTATTTTCCCTTGGTTTCGCTTTGTTTCTTCGAGACCTGGTGGTTCAAAAGATCAGAGACCACGAAGACACCAGGGCACGGAGTTTCACTAACGTTAACATTCATGGAATCTTTAATTGTTAGTAGCAAAACATTATGTTTTACAGATAGCATAACCCACCACCAATCGATGATATCCGTGCTCATCCGTGCAATCTGTGAGAACCGTCAGTGGTTAGTGATGAGTGAGGAAGTGTCTCGCAGATCAACACAGATCGGAACTGATGCATTATCGGTATTGCATCCGTGCAATCCGTGCGAACCCTCCGCAACCCATTGACGTTTTCACGTTGCCCGATTACCATAACATCGATTCTATAGACAATGCCGTTCAGGGAAAAAGATTTGCCGATATTTATTGCATCTAAACAAGATGAAAGTATCGGTTACGAAAGAACAGCTCGCACTTTATGGCTGGCTCGCCCTTGGATATTTTTTGATGGGTTTCTTTACGATCATAGGAAAATACCCGGGTCGTTTTTTTGCCGTTGTGTTTAATAATATCTGGGGAGTTATCTATGTTGCTATTGTTACTTATTTTCTTTTTGAATATACAAACCCTTACCTGCTTAAAAAAAGAAAAAGTATTATTTATAACATCCTTATTGCGATACCGGTTCTTTTCTTCTACATGATACTTTATTCTTACGGTTCTTACCTGTGGCGCTTGTTGGGCATTCAATTACATATCTACACGCAACTAAAAGTTTATGCAACAGAAGATGATGCGCTTCAAAATCAAATGGGCTATAGCACCGGCGGCGTTGTGTTCTTTGGGATCATCAGGCACATTTATAAATACACACGGCTCAGGCAAGCAGCACAACAGCTACGCATCGAGAAACAAGAAGCAGAATTAAACTACCTGAGATCGCAAACGAATCCGCATTTTTTATTCAACACCTTAAATAATATTTATTCGTTAGCACGGGATAAAAGCGACCTCGCACCCAAATCGATCCTGAACCTGTCGAAGATACTACGGTTCATGTTATATGAAACGAGCGGTCAATTCATCGCGATCGGAGACGAATTAAAAATTATCAACGACTACATAGCACTCGAAAAACTACGATACGATGAATCGTTGCGCGTAAATTTTAACCACGATGTTGAAGACATGAAACAATCCGTTCCTCCACTCCTGCTCATACCGCTGGTTGAAAATGCGTTCAAACATGGCGTGTCTGAAACACGGGATCATCCTTTCGTTGATATCCATCTTTCTGTTAATAACCGGCAATTAAATTTTGTGGTAAAAAACTCAACAGACTCGTTTCCGGCAGACAAGGGCGTGAAAAAAACTATTGGCCTGGCTAACGTCAGACGCCAGTTGGAGCTGTTGTACAGGGACTACGACCTTTCAGTTGAACAGAGTGACTCGGTGTTTACGGCGATCTTAAAAATAAATTTAGCAAGCCATGTCGAAAATAAGATGTATAGTAATCGAAGATGAGCCATTAGCAGTTAAAGTGCTCTCGGATTACATTTCGCAGGTACCGTTCCTTGAGCTGCAACAAACATTTAAAGATGCAATTGCAGCCACGGACTGGTTGCGAAATAATCACACAGATCTTATTTTCCTGGATATTCATTTGCCAAAATTAAAAGGCATGGCATTTCTCAGAACATTGGCCAATCCTCCTGCAGTGATCATTACAACTGCCTATCATCAGTATGCGGTAGAAGGATTTAATTTGAGCGTAACAGATTATTTGTTGAAGCCTTTTGAGTTCGACAGGTTTTTGAACGCGGTAAATAAAGTGAAGCCTGCGATCGCTGGGAAGCCCATGAAAGAGGGAAGCGAAGATCAACGAGATCATTTATTTCTCAATGTTCAAAAAAAGAAGGTAAAGATCTTGTTCTCAGACATTGTTTACATAGAAAGCCAGCGCGAATACATCAGGATCATCACAACGAAAAAAGAATATCTCACAAAAATGAGTACACATGAAATTGAAGCCCTTTTACCACCAAATCTTTTTAAACGAATTCACCGTTCGTTTATCGTTTCCGTCGGCAAGATCGATTCTTATACTTCCGAAATGGTTGATGTAGCCGGCACTTCTATTCCAATCGGGCGAGGATACAGAGATGTCATAGATAACTTGTGAAAATACCCGGCAATAACATGGTTATAGAAGATGAAATACGCCTGGATCATGTTTACGTGCACCAATTACATGATAAATTTTTAGAAGATGCCGCAGTCAACGTTGATGTACTCAGGCTTGATCGCATTCATCCGGTGGTAAGCGGAAATAAATGGTTCAAATTAAAATACCATCTCCAATACGCCAACAAGCATAGTTACCGTTCAATTGCTACATTCGGAGGCGCTTTTTCAAATCACATTGTTGCAACCGCATATGCCTGTCATATACAACGCCTGGACTGTACTGGCTATATCAGGGGCGAGAGGCCAAAGCATCTTTCGCAAACGCTGCTCGATGCACAGGCCCTGAACATGCATCTTGAATTTGTAAGCCGGAAAGATTTTACAAACAAACAGGTGCTCATCGATCGTAACCCCGCCGTATATTTTATACCGGAGGGCGGCTATGGTGATGCCGGTGTAAGAGGCGCGGCAGAAATTTTACAG
>DASQJI010000742.1:0-2768 GCA_035631175.1 Parafilimonas sp. | reverse complement strand
CCGAAACCTTATGCGCAACAAAGGTTTTTCTGTTATCAATATCGTCGGGCTGTCGATTGGAATGGCCAGTGCGATCCTGATCTTTTTGTGGATCCAAAATGAGGTGAACTTCGACCGCTTTCATAAAAACACAGACCGCCTTTATGTGATGTACAGTCGTGAAAACAACAATGGAAAACTGGATGCATGGGGACGTACGGCCGCGTTGATGGCGCCTACGCTCAAGGACGAGTACCCGGAAGTGGAAGATGCTGTCAGATTTACGACCGTTTATTTTTTACTTACGCGCGGCGACAAACAATTTAATGGCGGCGGTGCATTTGCTGATCCGGGTTTTCTTTCTATGTTCAGTTTCCCTTTACGCGATGGCGATCCACAAACGGCTTTGGATGGAGTTTACAATATCGTGCTCACAAAAACATTAGCAGAAAAATTATTTGGCAATGAAGACCCGATCGGTAAAACAGTGAAGATTGACAGCACGGACCTTTTTAAAGTGACCGGAGTGCTTAATGATCTGCCAAACAACACGGAACTGAATTTTGAATATTTGCTCCCGTGGAGTTATATGAGGAAATTGGGCTGGGAGGAAGGGCAAACATGGAGCTATACAAATACGGTCACATATGTTTTGCTGAAACCGGGTGCCTCTGAGAAGGTGTTTGATGCTAAAGTGAAGGATATCGTTAAGAGCCATGTAGCCCAGGGAGAAGGCTCCGGAAGAGAAGTCTTTACGCAGCCGTTGAGCAGGGAACATTTATATTCCAAATCCGAAAATGGTCAACTGGTTGCAGGCCGCGTCCAGATCGTGAATCTCTTCACGATCATCGCAATTTTCATTTTACTGATCGCCTGCATAAACTTCATGAACTTAAGTACGGCCCGCAGTGAGAAACGGGCGAAGGAAGTGGGCATTCGTAAAGTGGTCGGTGCACGCAAGATATCGCTGGTCGTGCAGTTTATTGGCGAAAGCGTTTTGTTTTCCGCGATCGCATTTGTTGTCGCTCTTGCTATTGTTCAATTAAGTTTGAAAGCTTTTGACCAGTTGGTTGCTGCACCTCTGAAAATTGATTTTACAAACCCTTACTTCTGGCTGTATTCTGTTGCCTTCATTTTAGTTACCGGCATACTCGCCGGCAGTTACCCCGCGTTTTACCTGTCAGCATCCCAACCGATAAGCGTATTGAAAGGAGTCTTCAAAAATGTTCACGCATTGGTAACGCCAAGGAAGGTGCTGGTCGTATTGCAATTCAGTTTTGCGGTAATGTTTATCATCTGCACAATGATCGTTCAGCGCCAGATACAATATGCGCTGAACCGGGATGCCGGCTACAACAGGAATGACCTGATCTTCGTTTTCACGCAAGGTGATATGAATAAGCATTACGATCTCATCAGGCATGACCTTGTGGCCGATGGAGCAGCGGTGTCAGTGACAAAAACATTTTCTCCCATCACGCGTGCATGGGGCGTTATGACGGCTCTATCATGGCAGGGAGCCAGTGAAGAAGATAAGAAAACGAATTTTTTGCAGTTTGAGGCTGACGCGAATTTCATCAAAACAACCGGGACAAAATTGTTACAGGGCAGAGATATCGATATCACCAAATATCCAACCGACAGTTCAGCGATGCTGTTAAATGAAGCTGCGGTGAAGATGATGCAATTGAAAGACCCGGTCGGCACTACAATAACAAAAGACGACGGCAGCGTTTATCACATAATAGGCGTTATAAAAGATTTCATCATCGAGTCACCGTATGACAAAATTGAACCGATGATCATACAGGGCCCTTCGAGAGACTTTGGAGTTATTCATATAAGGCTTAACCCCGCCAACAGTACCGCCGCAGATCTTGCCAAAGCCGAAAAGATATTTAAGCAATACAATCCGCAGGTCCCGTTTGATTATGTTTTTGCCGACGAATCGTACGCGAAAAAGTTTTCGGACGAGCAACAGGAAGGCACTCTTGCGGCATTGTTTGCAGGCCTTACCATTTTCATTTCCTGTCTTGGGCTGTTCGGTCTTGCAGCGTATATGGCCGAAAGCAGGACAAAAGAAATAGGCATGCGCAAAGTATTAGGCGCCTCCGTCACAAATATCACGGCGTTGCTGTCGAAGGATTTTATCAAGCTGGTACTGATCTCAATTGTGATCGCATCGCCGGTTGCATGGTATGCCATGAATAATTGGTTGCAAAATTATAACTACCGGATACAGGTAAATGCATGGATATTTTTAGAAGCAGGTTCCCTCGCCTTGCTGATCGCGTTTTTAACGGTGAGTTACCAGGCGATAAAAGCCGCGGTAGCAAATCCTGTGAAAAGTTTAAGGACCGAATAGTAGTTTGATGTTTGAGGTTTGAAGTTTGAAGTTTGATGTTTGAAGTTTGAGGTCGGCCGGACGTTGGTTTGATGTTTAAAGTTTTTCAAATCTGCAATCTGCAATCTGAAATCTGCAATTGTAAATTGTAAATCCTAATTCGTAAATCAAAATGTTTCGTAACTATTTCATCACCACCTGGCGTAACTTATCACGCAACAAGATATATACATTTATAAACATCGCGGGCTTGAGTCTTGGACTTGCGTGCGCGATGCTCATTATCCTTTATGTAAAGGACGAAGTAAGCTATGATCGGTTTCATAAAAATGTGAACCAGGTCTATCGCATAACAACGCAGAACCTAAACCCTGATGGGACAAAGGGAAATAAAGACGGCAACACCGGCTATTTGCAGGGCCCGCGCTTTGCAGCAAATATTCCG
>DASQJI010000741.1:0-3309 GCA_035631175.1 Parafilimonas sp. | reverse complement strand
AAATGTAGCTGAGTAAAGAACATCCACAATGTAAATATTTCTCAGTGGTTTGATTTCCTGTCAACAATAAGACACACTTTTTTACACAATCGTCAAAATTGTGTCTAGCCGATTTTTAAAATATTTGAGCAAACGAGAACCCAACAAAATGTTCAATTCGACATTTCAAACGCAAACGGATGGGAAGTCACGGCATTTATCTGGAGAAAGATATTGCCGGCGACATTATCTTTTAATTTTTCAGAAAGCCCTACATTGTCTGTACCATGTATTTTTCTTCGGAAGGTCTCCCTATCACTGTGCAATTTGTCGGTTCTGATTTCAATGAAGCAATGCTCTGCAGGATTGGCAATGCGTACGAAGCACATACTGACTGGCGTAAGCGTCATCCAACCGTTTAAGATAATTAAGAAGGTTCGTACAAATCCGCAAGACGACATTTTCCATTTGTTGCAGGTATCGGTATCGTGCAAAGAATTATATAGTATTTCATGGTTTACATCATTTATCATCTGGTAAAAACATAATGAACTCGCTTCCTTCGCCTTGCTTTGTCTCTACTTTTATTTCGCCGCCATGTGCTTTGATGATATCATAGCTCAAACTCAATCCTAATCCAGTTCCTTCACCTGTGGGTTTCGTGGTGAAGAATGGCTGAAAGATTTTGTCAACAATGTTTTGCGGAATGCCGTGGCCATTGTCTTTGACTCTTATTTCAATTGTATTAGTCAGCTTCTTTGTGACCACAGTGACAGTAGGGACGTAAGCTTGCCGACCTGACAGGTTTGAAGTTCCTGTCAGCTCTTTTTGTAAACCCACGGCCTTTTTAGCCTTTTCGCTTACTGCGTAAAATGCATTGTTGTAAAGATTGAGCAACACTCTTCCGATATCTTGCAGAACGAAGTTTACCTTTTCAATGCTGTCATCAAAATCTGTTTTAAAATCTGCATTGAATGATTTGTCTTTGGCACGAAAACCATGATAACTCAATCGCAGATATTCATCGCACAAAGCATTGATATCAGTTAAGTCTTTGACACCCTCTGTTTGCTTTGAATGCTGCATCATGCTCTTTACAATCGAGTCTGCACGTTTGCCATGAAAAGAAATCTTTTCATTGTTTTGTTGTATGTCATTTACTATAATTTTTATCTGATACACGTCGGTTTCATCTTTCATTTCCTGGATCAACTCATCATTCAATTCAGAAAAATTATTCACGAAGTTCAAAGGGTTTTGTATCTCGTGTGCAATGCCTGCTGTGAGTTCACCAAGCGAAGCCATTTTTTCTGATTGGATCAATTGTGCTTGTGTAGATTTTAAATTGGTCAATGTTGTTTCTAACACTTTATTGGCTTTCTGTTTTTGCCGGTTATTCCGGTAGAGTATTAATCCAATAATCAGGAGTACTCCTAAGCCAGCCAACAAAGCATAGCTCCTGATCTTGTCTTCCGTTTTTATTTTATCTTTTTCAAGTTCCTGTAGACGGTTTTGTTCCTCGAAGCCGATATTCTGAAACTGATTATTTTTTTCAATAGTGAACAAGCTGTCGTTAACAGCGAATGCAAGCTTCTGATATTTGAAAGCACTGTCTGTTTTGCCTCTGCCGCTATATATAGAAGAAAGGACTTTATAGGCATTTAAAGTTTCAAATGAGTAGCCTGCTGCTAGTGAAGCATTCAGGCCTTCATTGGCATAATAAAAACTTGAATCTAAATTGCCATTCATTAAAAATAGATTTGATAATGTTACACAGGCTTCCGCTAAAAAAGAAAGAACCGATTGCTCTTCATTTGCATTGATTGACTCTAATAAATATTTTTTTGCCACATCATATTTCCCCTGCTTTATGCATATATCTCCGATTCTGCATAAAATCAATCCCTTGTATTTTGTAAACCCTGATGAATCAGAATATTTCAATGCTGTTTGTTCATGACTGAGTGCGGTGTCTGAATGGCCCATATGCTCATAGACGTTCCCCAAATTCATATGAACTAAAGATAATAGGGCCAGATCTTTAATCTTTTCAGCGATGCTTAGACTTTCTGAATATTCGGCAAGCTGTTTCTCTTTATTCCTGGTCCAGCCATACAAATGCCCTAAATTATGATGTGTACTTGCAAGAACTAAGAGCCTCGCGCTCTCTGGGTTATTATCTTTTGCGAAATAGGAAATCCGCCAAATCTTTTTTTCACTGGTTTTATCTTCTGCTATTTTCAAAGCAGCTAATAAAGAACTTAAAGCTTTTGAATAATTAGACATTAAGGAATGAACATACCCAATTGCGCATAATGCATCTGCCTGCCACAACTCGAAATTCAATTTTTTTGCTATTAATAATTCATTCTCCAAATAATAGAGTGAGCTATCAGTGTTCGCTTCATAATAAAATAGTCCTAATTGCTTGCTTAAGTACATCCGAGTGGTATCATTCAAATCGTTGCTGAATTCTACACGCATCCTGCTAACTTCTTCCAACTTCGGATTTTCCCAATAAGGGTTATGCTGCGCCTGGAGAATGCAAGGAATCAGGAGTAAGAAACATATTTTTATAAATTCTTTCATTCAAATCGTTTATGCTGCTGATAATTGAATAATAAATCCCGATCCTTCACCATCCTTTGTCTCTACTTTTATTTCTCCTCCCTGTGCTTTGATAATATCGTAACTCAAACTCAATCCTAATCCAGTTCCCTGTCCTGTTGGTTTGGTGGTGAAGAAGGGTTGGAATATTTTATCAACAATGTTTTGAGGAATGCCGTTGCCGTTATCGTCAACTCTTATTTCAATCTTATCCCTCAGTTGTTTTGTGACAACTGTTACGGCAGGGACGTAAGGCTGAGCTGACAGGTTAGAAGACCCTTTAAGGTTGTTTTGTTTCTGCATCACCGCATAAAAGGCGTTACTGAACAAATTCAATAAGACCCTTCCGATATCCTGCGGAACAACATTGATTTTTTTAATGGTATTATCAAAATCAGTTTGCAGTGTTGCATTGAATTCTTTGTCTTTTGCGCGAAGACCGTGATAACACAATCGCAGATATTCATCACACAAAGCATTAATGTCGGTTGGCTCCTTTATACTTTTTGTTTGCCGTGAGTGCTGCAGCATATTTTTTACAATAGCATCCGCACGTTTACCATGATGATTTATTTTTTCCTCGTTGTCGATAATTATATGAGCGATTGAAATAGCTTCTTCTTTGTTATCTGCAAGCAATTCTGTTTTTAATTCTTCTGCCAACTCTTTATTTACTTCAGAAAAATTATTCACGAAGTTTAAAGGGTTTTGAATCTCATGTGC
>DASQJI010000740.1:0-1962 GCA_035631175.1 Parafilimonas sp. | reverse complement strand
GTTTATTTGGATACTTCTTATCAGCGTTCTTCTTCTATGTGTTAACCTATGTTCCTATGTTCCTATGTGGTTCAGAAAATATTTTACCTTTAATCCCCTTAACGATTTTTGATGCGCCTGGCTCGAAATAGAAAAATCCTTGTTGTTGCGGTCATTGTGTTGCTTGCCATAACTGCATTCACGTTTTCCACATCCCACCAGGAAATAGATTTCAACACGCAGGTAAAGCCCATTTTCAACAAAAACTGTATCACTTGCCATGGCGGCGTGCGACAGCAGGCAAACTTCAGTTTATTGTTTCGCGATTGGGCTCTGAAGAAATGCAAAGACGGAAAGTACGCTATCATTCCCGGCGATCCTGATCACAGCGAAATGATCCGGCGTGTTACATTGAATGATCCGGAAGATCGCATGCCGTATCACCACGATCCTTTATCCAAAGATCAAATAGATATTTTGCGTGAATGGATCAAACAAGGCGCAAAGTGGGGTGATCACTGGGCTTATGTGCCCGTCCAAAAAATTGAAGTACCGAAACCAAAATCTTCGTTGTTCGGATTGATCCCTGCGAAAAAGATCGACTGGGCAAAAACTGATGTTGACTATTTCATCTACGACAAACTGCAGCAAAATAAATTACAACCATCGCCCGGCGCAGATAAAGCAACTTTATTGAGAAGGGTTTCTCTCGATCTGATCGGTATGCCTGCGCCTGACAACATTGCACAACAATATTTAAAAGACAACAGTGATAAGGCGTACGAAAATCTCGTCGACTCATTGCTCGCATCAAAACATTACGGCGAAAAATGGACAGCGATGTGGCTCGACCTTGCACGTTATGCGGATACGAAAGGTTATGAGCGTGACGACAGTCGCACCATCTGGAAATATCGCGACTGGCTGATCGATGCTTTCAACCGGGATATGCCGTATGACAAATTCTTAACCGATCAACTTGCAGGTGATCTTTTGCCAAATGCAACCGATAAGGATTTTATCGCGACTGCATTTCATCGCAACACGATGACGAATGATGAAGGCGGAACAGATAATGAAGAATTTAGAACTGCGGCAGTATTGGATCGTGTGAACACAACCTGGCAGGCATTAATGGGAACAACGTTTGGATGCGTACAATGTCACAGCCATCCTTATGATCCATTTAAGCATGATGACTATTACAAGTTCATGGCGTTCTTCAACGATTCGCGTGATGAAGACACGTATGCTGATTATCCTTTACTGCGTGAATATAAAACAGATGATAGCTTAAAGGTTTTGCAGGTCGTGAACTGGCTGCGCGAAAATGCGCGGGCAGATGAGGCTAAAGGCGTTTATATTTTTTTGAAGACGTGGCAACCGGCTTACAATTCATTGCGTGCAGATAGTTTTACAAATAGTGAGCTGGCTGATACAAAGTGGCTAATATTCCGCAACCATGCAGTCGCGCGGTTGAAGCATGTTGATCTGAACAACAAGACTGAATTAATTTATCGCTACAATGGGATGGTCGCTGGTGGCACCTGGGTAATTCACCTCGATTCACCGGACGGTCCAGTGATTGCTTCCATTCCAGTTCAGAAAACAAAAAACTGGGCGATCAGGTGTCAGACACTTTTAAAGTGTCAGACAGCTGACAACTTACAAGGTTACCATGATCTCTTCTTCACCTACACCAATTCCAAGTTACAAAAGCCTGAAGACAGCGGCGTGATGTTCGACTGGTTTTATTTCACGCATCCGCTGGAGGGAAAAGATAAACCCGGTTATAACGAAACTAAAAAAACATACTGGAGCTTATTAAAAAACGATTCCGTTCCTACAACGCCGGTGATGATGGACAATCCTTCAGACATGCATCGTGTGTCGAATGTGTTTGAAAAAGGCAATTGGCTGGTGAAGGGAGCTGTCGTGCAGCCCGATGTTCCTCATTCATTAAATGCGTTTCCCAAAAGTGCG
>DASQJI010000739.1:0-3866 GCA_035631175.1 Parafilimonas sp. | reverse complement strand
AGGGCAGTAGTTGATTGGTTTATTAGTTATTTGGGTTATTAGTCAGCTAACGTATTGTGCTATTAGTTGAGTCAAATGATAGCGATCCTTGCAGTATAATAGTGTCCGTAGCACCACATTCCGGTCATAGCCGGCAAGGTCCACGATGGGCGAGTCTTTCATAACGACAAAACATTTTTTTCACCGTCATACCCGAACGGCGGCTTAATAGATCCGGAATGCCAATGATCGGGTATCTCTTAGGATTTCGGATGTTGCATTGGGATTGCAACAGTTGCTAAATACAATGTCGCCTATTACAAGAAATTCTTTCGTTATAATTGCTCCGTAGGCGGGGATTTCCGCTTTCGGCAGAATAACGTTGCGAGGGGTTCAGTTTGAGATTGATTCGGATTTCAATCCCGGGTGGAAAGATTTATTTATTGGCCTCTTAAATTACTTAGAGCAGATGCCCGGTCGGGCCGGGCATGACGGCGCCGTGGTTGCCATATGTTCCGGCAGCAAACTAGCTTAACAGAATTTTTCGTGGTCGATCGTAATGGCACAACACGTCAGTTTATTAGTTAGTGAAACGCCCGAACTTACTTTTACAAATTCACTATAAACAGCGCCCTAATAAACTAATAACTAATAAACCAATTAACCAATAAACTTTTAAACAGAACTAATACGCGCATCCGCAGGCGAGTCGTCATACATTTCGTAAACAGAGTTGTTGCTGATGAACTCCGGCAATATAGATTTCATCATCTGCACCACTTTTTCATCATTATATGTATCAGCAACGTGAAGAAGCCGATCTATGGCCTGTTGCATTGCTACATAATTGCAAGGACTCGTTTTTGCAGCGAGGATCTTATGGTGATGTGTAGGAATTACTTCTTCCTGTTTGTTCAAAAGCTCTTCGTATAATTTTTCGCCGGGACGAAGACCTGTGAAGACAATATTGATTTCTTTACCAGGCTCGTATCCCGCAAGACGGATCATTTTACGCGCCATGTCAATAATTTTGACCGGCTTACCCATATCAAACAGGAATATCTCACCGCCATTGCCCATCGTCGCCGCTTCGAGTACGAGCGAACAGGCTTCGGAAATTGTCATAAAGTATCTTATCACTTCCGGATGTGTAACAGTGACCGGGCCGCCGTTGGCAATTTGTTCCCTGAAGCGCGGTATTACTGACCCATTGGATGCGAGCACATTTCCAAAACGGGTGGTGATGAACTGCGTTTTTTGGTGATACGGCTGTAACTGGATCACGCCATTTTCATCAAGCGCTGAAACATGATGCATGTTATGCATGCACGAACAATAAATTTCAGCAAGGCGCTTTGATGCGCCCATGATGTTCGTAGGATTAATTGCCTTATCGGTTGATACAAAAAGGAACTTTTCCACGCCGTACATCACCGAAAGGTTAGCGACGATCTTCGTTCCAAGCACATTATTCCGGATCGCTTCCGACGGGTGCTTTTCCATGATAGGAACATGCTTGTATGCGGCAGCATGAAAGACTATCTCCGGCCGGTATTGATTGAAGACCTGCTGCAACGCATAATGGTCCTTTACATCTACCAGGAAGGGCTTCAATTTAAACGAATCGAATGAGCCGTGCAAAGCATACTCAAGATCGTGCAAACCAGTTTCAAATTTATCACACAGGATGAGCACTTCCGGACCCATGGCAGCGATCTGTTTCGCCAACTCACTTCCGATCGATCCTGCGGCTCCTGTTATCAATACTTTTTTATTCCTGATATAATTTGTAACATTAGAATTGTTCATCAGGATCGGCGGACGGTTGAGCAACTCATCGATGGTTACTTCCTGGAACTGGTTAATATGAATATTTCCGTGTATCCAATCTTTCGCCGGCGGTATATTAAGCACCTTTATTTGATGCGCAAAGCAAACATCAACAAGCTTGTTTTTAATTTCAGACCTTATCGACGGATCAGCGAAGAACAAATAACTGACATCCTGCGTATCGAGCAGCACGCCGATATTCTCAACTGAGTGAATGCGTATACCGTCGATCATTTTGCCAATGTAGCGTTCATCATCGTCGATAAATGCAACCACCTGGTATCCGGAATCAGAAATAGTTTCCATTGTGTTTTTCAGCAATGAGAAATCGGCACTCACTCCAAAGATTACCACATTTTCGCTTCGGGTGCTCTGTATGCCCGTCAGGTATAATTGCCTGACGAAGATGCGGTAACCACACAGCAGGAACGACGTAGTGAAAAAATAAATAATAAGCGACGAATTGGCGGCAAATGTTGGAATCGTCAAAACGTCGAGAAACACATTCAGGATAAATATCAGGAAGGACGTACAAAAAATAGCAGTGATCGAACGCAGAGACTCCTGGAATGCAGAGAGCCTGATAATGCCGTCATAGGTCTTAAAAATAAAACTGAATGAGCTGGCTATGATGGCAATAAGCAAAACACCCTTTGTAAGGTCATTCAGGTTAACCGAAACAACACGAAAATTGCTGAGCAGGTAATTGGCGTAAATAAAGCACAGTATACCCACGAATAAATCCAGTGTAAAAATCGCCCACTTGGGAGTTATTCGGTTCGATAAAAGAAATTTTCTAAATCTATACACAGTTAGCGTTTTCAAGGTAAAGATTACAGCAGTTGGTTTTGCCCGAAATAGTGGCCCAAATTACAAAAAAATAATTACGAAGGCTTTTATTTTTTAAATACTGCTGGCTTAACTGCAGTTTGAGCGGAAGAATATCATTTATGTAATAGCGTTCGGGGTTGTCAGCAGCCGCCAATAGATCGTTTTCGTTTTTGAACTTGATGCTCGCAAAGTCGGTGATGCCCGGCCGTATGGAAAGCACATTTCGTTGTTCCGCAGAGTACAGCTCCACATACGCGCGCAGTTCCGGCCGCGGGCCAACTATGCTCATCTCCCCTTTCAATACATTATATAACTGAGGCAGTTCGTCGAGCTTGTATTTTCGAAGATAGTAACCGATCGCCGTGATCCGCGAGTCCTTACTGCCGATCGTTAACGCATTTTGCTTCGCAGCGCCTTCGCGCATCGTTCTGAACTTGTAGATGGTAAAGTCTTTATTATGCAGGCCAACACGCTTTTGGAGAAAAAAAACCGGCCCTTTTGAAGTCGCCTTGATTAATATAGCTGCGATCAAAAATAAAGGCGAGCAAATGATCAGCCCCGAAGCGGAAAGTATTATATCGATGGGCCGGGTGTTATCTTTCATACTGTTTCCTTGAAGACGTCAAGGCGCTATACGATTATTGCGGTCTCGCGTTTAGGAAGTCTGACAGACGAAGGACCGTTCCCGGTCAGACTGCTCGGCGCGGTCCGATGCCTCGTGGTGTTACGCTTAACAAACCAACTCCTTTACGGCAGATACAGCTTTTTTCACGGCTGCGACAACAGTCTCACACTCTTCATTCGTTAATTGCGGGAAAACAGGCAGGGAAATTTCGTTCTGGTAAAGAGCATACGAAACCGGATAGTCATGTATGTTATAACCGGCATCTTTAAAAACCGTTAGCATCGGCATTGGTATGAAGTGCACGTTAACCGAAACTTTTTCTTTCGTGATCTTGTCGATAATTGAGTTACGCTGTTCTTCTGAAATATTTTTTATACGAAGCGGGTACAGGTGATAAGATGATCGCCTGCATTCATTTTCAAAACATGGAACGATCGCCCACGCGCATTCCGCAAACATTTCATTGTATATCTCACAAACCCGTTTGCGTTCGGGGATAATAAATGATTCATATTTCTTTAGCTGTGCGAATGCTATGGCTGCGAGAACATCTGGCATGTTCATTTTAAATCCCGGGTAAACGATGTCATATTTCCAACCC
>DASQJI010000738.1:0-2335 GCA_035631175.1 Parafilimonas sp. | reverse complement strand
TTGTGAGGGGACGATCATCTTTGAACAGCGCGGTACCGGTGGTTTCGGCTACGACCCTCTGTTCGTTCCGGACGGCTACGACCAGACCTTCGCGGAACTATCTGAGGAAGTTAAGAACCGCATCAGTCATCGCGCCCGCGCATTGATGCAGACTCGGGCTTCCCTTGACCATCTCCACCCCTCCTCTTAGAATGCCTAACCTCTTCGGGGCGTAGCACAGCCTGGTAGTGCGCTCGGTTTGGGACCGAGAGGTCGGAGGTTCGAATCCTCTCGCCCCGACCAAACTTTACGGCTGCCGTCATCGGTGGCCGTATCTCATTTGTCAGTTTTACAAAGACCTGAACTCCGGCGGATGAAGGCAAGGAGTGTAGGATTAAATCAGGCTCTGCCGGGGAATCAGACTTCTTCTCGCCGGCTCCTGCGGAGCATGGGAAGGCATACTTGCATCCGGTAGAATCAGTAACGGTTTTGACAATGCTATACTCTCTCGGAGTTGAGAGGATTGAGCGTATGACCCAAACCGTCAGCGTCGATGAAGCCCAAAACAAATTGCCGGATTTGGTGGCACAGGCTTTGGCTGGTAACGAAGTAATCATCACAAAGCACGGCACGCCTGTAGCACGTCTGGTTCCGGTTGTGGCGCGTTCTAACAAGAAGCGTGTAGCGGGTCTCAATCGAGGCACAATTTCGACGAGCGAAGACTTTGATGAACCCTTGCCGGATGACTTTTGGCTTGGCCGAGAATGAAACTTCTGCTCGACACTCACATCTTCATCTGGTGGGCAGATCAACCAGAAAAACTTCCACCCGCCGCGCTTTCCGCTTTGGAAGATGACGCTAACGAACTGCTGTTGAGTGTGGTAAGCGTTTGGGAAATGCAGATCAAGATTCAATTGGGTAAGTTGAAATTGACTCTGCCGTTGAAAGAGCTTCTTAGGAAACAACAAGAGACCAACGACCTAACGGTTTCGCCTGTTGCATTGACGCACGTTTTGGCATTGGATGCCTTGCCCTTTCATCACAAAGATCCGTTTGATCGTCTGCTGATTGCTCAAAGTATTGAAGAAGGTCTTACTATTGTCACCGCAGATTCGCAGTTCTCATCTTATTCGGTTAAGTTGCTTCAATAATGGCCGTTGAGACGTTCTTACCGAAAAGGCAAAAATTAATTCTTTGCCGAACCTGTGAATTGGGACCGAGAGGTCGGAGGTTCGAATCCTCTCGCCCCGACCAACAATGCTTAGGAATAAGGAAGAAAGGCTACTCATTCTGGGTGGCCTTTAGTGTTTTGTGAAGCGCTCTGTGACGGGACTACCCGGGAAATGTTCGACCGCAGTTGCGACAATGCCAAGTGGATTTCGTTTGGTTTATAAGCACAAAACCCCAGATCATGAGAATGATGCCCACACAAAAGACAGCAAACAAGATCCCGAGAACCATAACAATGATGCCTGTACCTTTTTGCGGATAATCATTTACCCTCCAAAGCTCTCCGCCGCACTGCGGGCAAGGATGAATTAGGTTCGAAAGTGGCACCCAGTTTGAAAAACCAGGTTGCCAAGCTGACGTCTGAAGTGACAATTCTCCAGTCTTTACCTGTTCCAATAGGTATTTAGCGGTGTAGGGCCCGACCTTCTGATTATCATTAAGCAAATAGATTTGAGATTCCATTTGATACATCAACGGCGGGTCTAATGAGTTGAAAAGGTCCGTCGAAGTCTATGTCAAGGCAAGCAAAAGCGGCAAGTCCGAAAGCCTGCGCCATTGCCAAGCGAAAATCCCCTCGATGACTTCAGCGCAAGTCAATGGTCCTACTTTTTTGTGTGACATGCTTTGTGACATAACCCAAGCCAGAACGCACAGAATTGCATACAATGCTCAGGTTTCATGCTGGCCTGATTATGAGTGGAACTTATTACGGGCGCTTGTGTGCTACTCGGTGCAACTCGTTTGTCATCAATCGATTTTGACTCGCACATACGTCTTGTTTGGGATCACTGGTTACAACTTACGCTGTCATTCGCATTTCTGATTGAACTCTTCGGGGGTCGCGCTCGCGTGCGCCACATGTTAACGCTCTTAACACGTCGAAAAGATGTGTTAAAAACTGATAGATTTCTTAACACGTCTTGGGCAAAGTCGGCCGGCCATAACGATGACACTGGTATTCGCATTTCTAATCGGACTCTTCGCCGGGTTGCGCTCGTTTACGCCTCCTGCGGCGGTCGCGTGGGCTGTGCACCTGGGTTGGCTCAAGCTTGCGCGGCCACTGTCTCTCATAGGCTCGCTTCCTGCACTGATAATTCTGAGCCTGTTAGCCATCGCAGAAATCATT
>DASQJI010000737.1:0-11066 GCA_035631175.1 Parafilimonas sp. | reverse complement strand
ATCTCTAATTCAGCAGGAAAATTTTCTTTGCTCACGATCCATGAATGATATCGCCCCGCCGGAAATGTTTCGGGCAAACCCTCGAACAAGCTGCTCGTGGAATAACAAATCTTTCGAGATGCATTTTTTTCTTCATTGGCCACTGGCCATTGCCCATTCACAACTTTCACCGGCGTAGCCACACCGTGATAAACCGTTGAGAGATTTTCCAATTTTCCTCCAAACGCCTGGCCGATGGCCTGTAAGCCAAGACAAACACCAAGTATTGATTTGCTGGATCCATATTCTTTGATCAGTGGCAACAACAACCCTGCTTCCTCAGGGACGCCCGGACCCGGCGACAAAATTATTTTGTCATACTCATTCACTTTCTTTAATGGAATCTGATCGTTGCGATAAACTTCAACCCGCTCTTGCAAGATCTTTTCAACCAGGTGTACAAGATTGTATGTGAAGGAATCATAATTATCGAATACTAAAATCCGCATAGCCTACCCCTTAAATTTTGATTTCTTGAATGATGAATAAAATTTTAAAGCGTTTCCGCGATCTCGATCGCCCTCTTCAAAGCCCCCAGTTTATTTTTCACTTCCTGCAACTCACTTTCTGGTTGCGATGCCGAGACGATCCCTGCACCAGCCTGGTAATGCAATGTATTTTGTTTGCTTAAAAATGTTCTGATCATGATCGCATGGATACAACTGCCGTCAAAACCAATGAACCCAATACAGCCCGCATAGTATCCGCGCACCGTGGGCTCATAGGCATCTATCAACTGCATCGCTTTATATTTCGGAGCACCACTCAGTGTTCCCTGCGGAAATGTGAGGGCAAGCAACTCAAACGGATTTGCATCCTTACGCGTTTTACCTTTTACCTCACTCACCAGGTGGATCACATGCGAATAAAGATGAACCTGCCTGAAATGCACGACTTCAACATTGTCGCAACAACGGCTGAGATCATTGCGTGCAAGGTCAACGAGCATTGTGTGCTCCGCATTTTCCTTTGCATCTTTCAGGAGTGCCTCGGTGAGCTCCTTGTCCTTTTCTTCATCGCCCGTGCGTTTGAAGGTGCCGGCGATGGGATGAACGATCGCTTTCCCATCCTTGATGATCAATTGCGATTCAGGACTTGAGCCCATCAGTTTATAATCACCGTAATCAAAATAAAATAAATATGGAGAGGGGTTGACGCTACGAAGTGCGCGATACACATTGAACTCGTCGCCCGTGAATTTTTGATTGTATCTTCTGCTTAACACGATCTGGAACACATCGCCGCGAAAACAACTTTGTATCCCCTTTTTCACCATGTCCATATAATCCTGATCGCTCATATTTTCTGATTCGTCGTTCTTCACTTTAAACGGGAATGTGGGAACGTCTTTATTCTTTATCAACGATTCGATCATCTGCACCTCGCTTTCCAATCCCGGGATCACATTTTCACACAAGTACATTTCGTCTTTGAAATGATTGATCACAATAACGTATTGATACAACCTGTAACGAACGAGCGGGATCTCGGCAATTTCGTGCGGGTTCCTGGCACCGGTGAATGATTTCAACTTGATAGTTTCAAAAAATTGCACCGCGTCATAAGTGCAATAACCAAATAACCCCTGCGCGATCCTCACATTTTTGTCGTCAACACTGTTTACATGGAATTGCTGCATGAAATTCCAGAGAAGTTCCGGCACCTGGCTCATGCTTGAGAGTTCAGTCCGTTCAGGATTATGCCCCGGGTATTTGAATTCAATGAGCTCAAAATTTCGGATCTCTATCCCGCCGACCGCATTGATCGCAATGAATGAAAAGCTGTTTTCGGCGGATGTGTTGTCGGCGCTTTCAAGAAGCACCGTGTCCCTGAAACGGTCGCGCAGCCTCAGGTAAATGCCAACAGGAGTATATACATCTGAAAGCATCTTCTTGTAACGGGTCTCGATTTCAATTCTTTTCATTACCAAGATTTTATTCTGATTTCCCAGATTCGCCTGACTTGATACCGAAAATATTTTTTGAATTTCTTTTCAGCGGCATCAGATCAATCAGGTCAGGATCGTAACAAGAAAAAAGCCCCGACACTTGTCGAGGCTTAATTTTATACTTAATACTGGCAATGCCACTACAAGCCCCGACCGGAGTTTGTATGCCACCACCAATTATTATTTAGAATTTGTTCCGTCATTTGCAATGCGAATTTGAAGAACAAAAATGAGATAACAAAATTTTTTATCTTGTACGATTAACACACAGTCTATGGAACCATTGGTTTTCAAACCGCACGTTTCGCAACGTCTACTGTCGCTCGATTTTATGAGGGGCTTCATCATGGTACTACTTGCCCTTGAGAGCACAGGTTTATACGAACATCTTTCGGATGCATCGGATGACTCGTGGTTCCATAGTTTCATGCAGCAATTTTTCCATCATCCATGGAACGGATTGCATTTTTGGGACCTTATACAACCTGGCTTCATGTTCATGGCCGGCGTTTCCATGGCGTATTCTTTAAGCAGGCAAAAGCGGGAAGGGTACAGTTGGAGCCAATCGTTCAAAAAAGTTTTAAAACGTTGTGCACTGTTATTCTTCTGGGGCGTGCTTGATTATGCAGTACGTCCGGGCGGCTTGTCGTTTGAGTTGTGGGATGTTCTTACACAACTGTCATTCACAACTCTTGTTGCATTTTTAGTTTTTGACTGGAGCGTAACTGCCCAAATTGTTTTTTGTGGATTTCTTTTATTGCTCACGGAGGTACTGTACCGGTTTACAAACATCCCAAATTTTAATCAGCCCTTTACTGACCAGCACAACTTTGGCAATTATGTGGACGTGATCTTAATGAATAAAATTAACCCGGATGGCTGGGTTGCCATCAACTGTATTCCGACAGCCGTCCACACCATCGCCGGCGTTTTAACCGGTAAATTATTTCTAAGTAATAAAAAAAATAAAGTGCAGCCACTCGTTTTCTGGGGTGCTATATGTTTGGTTGCCGGGTTTGGTCTTGACTTCGCCGGCATCACGCCTATTATTAAACGGATCGCCACTTCTGCTTTTACACTTGCATCGCTGGGCTGGTGCTTATGGGGCCTCGCTTTTTGTTATTGGTGGATCGATATTCGCGATCATAAAAAATATTTGAAATTTTTCATTATTGTCGGTATGAATTCCCTTTTCATCTATTTATTCTTCGAGATCGTTGCCTCCAGGTGGTTCAACGATTACATAAGCGCAATAACGAATGGCGTTATGCAAATGGTTTATACGCCTGAAATGGTTAGTGCTATCATATCTTCTCTGTGCATTTTCGCGCTGGAATGGGGCCTTTGTTACTTTCTTTACAAAAAGAAAATATTTTTCAGGCTATAAACTATTCCTTTATACTTTGAGGGATATTTTTCGGTTTTATTTAGCGCCTGTCTTGAGCCGCAAGGGGAAAAACATCAGCATGTTGGTTATCTTTACCATTCATAATTTATTCGTTTGCTGAGAAAAATCCTTAAAATATCTCTTCGCGTACTTGCAGGGTTGCTGGCGTTGATATTATTGGTGTGGTTGCTGATCCAAACGGAGCCTGTTCAGAATTTTATAGTCTCAAAGATCGCCAACAAATTATCGAAGGATCTCCACACAACCGTGAAAATAGGGCATGTTGATCTCTCGTTATTTGACCGGATGGACCTTGATAATACACTGATCCTCGACCAGAGTAAAGATACTTTGCTAAAAGCAGGGTCATTAAAACTGCGAATTACCGATTGGTTTTTTTTTAAGCAAAACATCGAGCTCAAGTACATCGGCCTTGAAGATGCGGTCATCAAGCAACAGCGTACCGATTCACTGTGGAACTATCAATTCATAATCGATCATTTCAGTTCGGCACAACAATCCAAAAAGCAGAGTAAAAAGATCGTGCTTCAAATTCAAAAAATAGATTTGAAGAATGTTGTTTATGTGAAGAATGATCAGTGGAACGGTCAGAAGTTAACCATAAGAACAGGCAGTCTTTTGCTCGACGCTGAAAATATTGACCTGAGCAAAAATCTTATCCTCATCAAGTCGATCGATATGGATAAGACGTATTTCAACATTGAAAATTATACCGGGAACAACCCTGTGACCGATCGCACGAATAACGATTCAGTTCTCCACTTAAATCCGTCGAACATGCGACTGCAGATCGCGTCGATCAAAATTACCGACGGCACTTTTGGGAGCGGTTTACGCGGCGAAATTCCGTTGAAAGACCGTTTTGACGGCAAGCACATCGAGATATCAAAGATCAACGGTTCCGTCAATAATCTGCGATTCATAAACGACACGCTGAAAGCTTCGGTGAATTTAAGTGCCGTGGAACGAAGTGGCCTGCAGCTAAAACATTTACAAACTGATTTCAGGTTAACGCCGCAGATCATGGAGTTTGCAAAGCTCAATTTTAAAACAGGCCGAAGCACGCTGGGAAATTATTACGCCATGCACTTCAAACATTTTAATTACGACATGAGTAATTATGTGCAAAAGGTTGTGATGAATGCTGATTTCCGTAACGGCGTGATCAATACGAACGACCTCGCATTTTTTGCACCTTCCTTAAATACATGGAACGAACGGTTTCTAATAAATGGGAAATTTAACGGTACTGTTTCGCACTTTAAGGTTGAAAATATCTTTTTAAGTAATGGCAGCAACACGTATGCGTCCGGCGACCTGGAAATGCAAGGCCTGCCTGAAATCAGCAAGACCACAATTACATTGAATAATGCGAATGTTCAAACAAACAGTCGCGAAGTGTCATTCCTGTATCCGAAAATTTCAAACATAAAAACGCCGGACCTCGCCGCATTAGGCAACACACATTTCGTCGGAAATTTCAGTGGCACGCCCAGCACTTTGAAAGCAAAGGGCACGTTGGCCAGCGCACTTGGCGGCATGTATACCGACCTCTCCTTGTCTTTTCCTAAGAACGCAGAGCCTGTGTATTCCGGTAGTGTAGAGACGCAACAATTTAACCTCGGCAAATTTTTAGCGATACCAAACCTCGGTAATGTGAGCTTTAAGGGTGAAGTAGAGGGGAAAAGTTTTCAACTTGATAAGGTGGCTACGCGGGTAAACGGGAATTTCAGCGCGTTGGCGTATAAGGACTATACTTACACAAATCTTGCATTTAACGGAGAGATAAAGCAGAAGAATTTCAAAGGCGACTTCACGGCTGATGATCCAAATTTTAATTTCACGAGCACGATTGTAGTCGACCTAAATCAAAGCGCGCCGTCATTCAACGTACTGGGAGATCTTGGACTGGTAAATTTGAAGGCCTTAGGATTCACGAAAGACAGCGTTTCGATAACGGGTCTATTTGACCTTAATTTCCAGGGGCATAATATTGATGATTTTCTCGGCTACGCCAAAATATTGAATGCAACTGTTGTACATAACAGCCAGCGCCTGGATTTCGATTCGCTGGCGGTAACCGCCGCGCTGGATTCAGCAGGAAAGAAACTGACAATTGGAAGCAACGAATTTCTTGTTTCCGTGGAAGGACAATACAGCATACTCGAGCTGCCGCAGAGTTTTCAATCTTTTTTAAACCATTACTATCCGTCGTATATTAATCCACCAAGAACACAGCTAAGCAATCAGAATTTTACCGCCACGATCAGCACCGGCCAATTTGAGCGGTACGCAAGATTGCTCGATTCGAACTTTTCCGGCTTTAACAACGCGTTCTTGTCTGGCCGCATCAGCACACGTGAAGGAAACAGGTTTAATCTTGACGTGAAGATCGCATCTGCGAAGTATAAACATTATTCGTTGGAGGATGCATTTATCACGGGAGACGGAAACAACGACAGCTTGCTGCTGACGGGAAATATTGGGAAAATATACCTCAGCGATAGTATGTATTTTCCAAACACCAAAATTTCTATCAGTTCATCAAACGACCTCTCGCATGTACAAGTGGCAACGAGCGCTAACACAACGCTCAACGACGCGCAGCTGGAGGCGGATGTGCGTACCATGCCCGACGGTGTTGCGATAAATTTCAGGCCATCAAGCTTTGTGCTTAATGACAAAAAATGGAATCTGCAAAACCAGGGCGAAGTTGTCGTAACCAAGAATTTTGCGTCGGCAAAGAATATGAAGTTCACGCAGGGCTTCCAGGAGATCTCGGTAGAAAGTGTTGAAGAAGAGGGGGGCACTGCAAATACTCTTGCCGTGCGACTGAAAGATGTGAACCTTGGTGATATCATTCCACTTTTTGTTCAAAGGCCCTTAATGGAAGGTATCGCAAACGGAACTATCTACCTGCGCGATATTTATACAAAGCTTCGCGTGGAAGCAGAAATAAAGGCTTCACAATTCAGGCTGAATAATGATTCTATCGGAGTAGTCAATATCAATTCGAAATATAATACCGCTGAGGGCAAGGTGTTGTTCAAAATCGGATCGAATAATCAAAACTTCGTACTCAATGCGGAGGGAACGTACAATACCAAAGATTCAACGCATAACCCGCTCGAAACAACGATGAAGCTTGATCATGCAAAAGTTGGCTTCTTAAATTCATTCCTCGGCAATTTATTTGGCGATATCACTGGCCTGGCGACAGGGTCCATCAATTTGCATGGCGACTTTAAAGACCTTCACCTCGTTGGCGCAGCTCATCTCGACAGCGGCGCACTCACCGTGAAATACACGCAAGTGCGCTACCTGATCCCTTCAGCCGATTTTGTGTTTAAAGAAGACGGGATCGATTTCGGCACTTTTGAGATCAAGGACAAGTTTGGCAATACTGGTAATGTGCGCGGACGACTTTTTGAAAATGGATTTAAGGAGAATCGTTTTGATTTTGATCTGTCGACCGACAAGTTACTACTCATAGATACGAAGGCAAAGGACAATGATAATTTCTACGGTACGGCGATCGGAAGGGGAAGTTTGACGCTGAAAGGGCCGCAGGAGAATATGCGTATGACGATCACCGCGGAGGCAAACGACTTCTCGCACGTTTACATTCCGACAAGCACGAGCAAAAAAAGTGCAGATGCTGATTTCATAGTTTTCAAGCAGTACGGATTGCAGGTGCAACCGGAAACAGAAAATACAACGCACTTAAATATTGATCTCACTCTTACGGCGACCAACTATGTCACTATTTCAGTAATACTCGACGAATTAACGGGCGACGTCATAGAAGCAACGGGTAACGGGAGGCTGCTGATAAAGGTGCCGGCGCAAGGGGACATTACAATGAATGGCCGTTACAATATTGACAATGGAAATTATAATTTCAATTTTCAATCGCTCGTAAAAAAACCATTTGAATTACTGCCTGAACAAAATAGTTATATCGAATGGACGGGCGATCCTTTTGATGCGAACATAAAAATACGTGCACGTTACACGGCGAAGAATGTTGCAATAAGCGATCTCATCAGTCAATCAACACTTAACCTGAATCCCGCTGTGCAGGGTTATCGTGGGGACGTGTATGTTATCGCTGACCTTACAGGTAAGTTAACGAAGCCTGACATTAACTTTTCGCTTGACTTCCCGCAAGGCAGTGCGATCAGGAATGATGATAATTTCAACCGGCTACTCGCCAAAATGCAAACCGACGAAAATGAAATGCTCAAACAAGTCACGTGGCTGATCGTTTTTGATGCCTTTTCACCGTACGGTGAAATTTCCGGCAACCAGGCGTTTATACAATCAACTGCTTACAACACGATCTCGCAAAAAGTCGCAGGTGTTTTGAACAACGCGATTTCTGACTTTCTTTATAAACTAACCGGTGACAAAACGTTACAGTTTGACATCGGCGCAAAAACATACAGTAGCTATAATTTAGGCGGCATTTCTACGGGAAGCACATTGAACAGGGGAGCCGTAGAGTTAAAACTTAACAAGAGCCTTTTCAACAATAAAGTCATAGTCACTTTTGGAGGTGACCTTGATTTTAATGTAAGCGGTGCGGCGGTCGCGGCTTCTAACAACAATCTTCAATGGCTTCCCGATATCGCGGTACAGATCGTTCTCACAAAGGACAGGAAGTTGCGCGCAATTGTTTTTAATCACAGCAGCCTTGGCGTTTATAATACTGGTACGCTTGGCCGGGTAACGCGGCAGGGCGTGAGTATTTCATACACTACCGACTTCGATAAATTGTTTGGGAAGAACGAGGACATCTATTTCACAGCGCCTAAACCTGCTGACTCAACATCGCGCAAACAAAAAGGCAGCCAATGACACCGGCTCATCCGGCTAATAACATCGTTCGCCCAAATAGTGAGAAATTCGTGTTTATCGTTTAAGGGTGTTACTTACATTTGTTGCATGGACAATTTTGCTGCTGCACCTGAAACTTCCGGCGGTATGCTCTCATATGAGGATTTTCGCCTTGAAGTTGTAAGCGATTACCGTCTCGCTTTTGAAAGCCGCGAAACAAGTTTTTTAGGAAGAAAGGAGGTTCTCACCGGTAAGGCGAAGTTTGGAATATTCGGAGACGGAAAAGAGGTGGCGCAGGTTGCTCTTGCAAAATTTTTTCAGCCCGGTGACTTCCGGTCGGGCTATTATCGTGATCAAACTTTAATGTTTGGCGCCGGCATTGGAACCATTCAACAATTTTTTGCTCAGCTATATGCCGACCCTGATGTTAACCATGATCCATTTAGTGCGGGAAGGCAAATGGTAAGCCATTTTGTAACTGCTAACACCGACGAGGATGGGAATTGGAAAGATCTCGTCAATCAAAAAAATGTCGCCGCAGACCTGGCACCAACGGCATCGCAAATGCCACGCAGTTTAGGCTTGGCGCTTGCTTCAAAATTGTTTCGCAATAGCGAGGTCCTGAAACCTTTCACGGATCTTTCGAACAATGGAAATGAAATATGCATCTGTACGATCGGCGATGCGTCAACTTCCGAAGGCCATTTCTGGGAAACCATAAATGCAGCGGGTGTTTTGCAAATTCCTTTGGCAGTTTTTGTTTGGGATGATGGCTATGGCATTTCGGTATCAAAAGATTATCAAACAACGAAAGGCTCCATATCTGTTGCGCTAAAAGGCATGCAGAAAAAGCCAGACACAAACGGGATAGATATTTACACGGTAAAAGGATGGGATTATGCGGGCATGTGCGAAGTATTTGAAACTGCTCTCAAAAAAGTAAGAGAGACACACGTGCCTGCAGTGTTTCATGTTGAAGAGTTGACACAGCCCCAGGGCCATTCTACTTCGGGCAGCCACGAACGATATAAAACGCCGGAACGTCTTCAGTGGGAACGCGATTGGGACTGCCTGAAAAAAATGCGCGAATGGGTAATTGAGAATGGTATTGCAACCGCAGATGAACTCAATAAGCTGGAAGAGGATGCGAGGGCGGAGGTTTTGCAATCACGCAACAATGCCTGGAAAGAATATCTTGAGCCAATAAAAGCCCAGGCGCTTAAGGCGGTTGAATTGATGCGTTCTTCGGTAGTAAATGATATGGACGTTTACAACAAGCTGCAGTCACTATCAAAACAACTGGAAGCCAACCGCGAACCTTTGCGCAGAGACGTGATGAAAGCCCTGGCAATGGCTGTGTATGCAACAAAAAATTATCCGGGCAATAAAGAACTCGTTGACTATTTCGCTGAATTGAGATCGCTGAATGCCGGTTTATACAACTCGTACACATATAGCGATCATCGAAAAAGTGCAGTAAATGTCCAGGCTAAAGCAGCTCAATATGCAGACGATGCGCCGGTAATGAATGGATACGAAATATTAAACAGGTATTTTGATCAGTTATTCAGCGCCGAACCGAGGCTGCTCGCATTTGGGGAAGACGTGGGCATGATCGGCGACGTGAACCAGGCATTTGCCGGTTTACAAATAAAGCATGGAGAAAACCGAATCTTTGATACAGGCATTCGTGAACTCACTATTGTTGGGCAGGGGATAGGGCTTGCATTACGCGGTTTACGGCCCATCGCGGAAATTCAATACCTGGATTATTTGGTCTATGGGCTGCAACCCTTAACGGACGATCTTGCTACACTGCAGTTTCGGACAAAAGGCTTGCAACATTGCCCGCTTATCGTGCGTACCCGCGGACATCGTCTCGAAGGAATTTGGCATAGTGGTTCCCCGATGGGGGTGATAATAAATGCACTTCGCGGCATCTACGTGTGCGTGCCACGCAATATGGTGCAGGCTGCAGGTATGTACAACACGTTGCTCCGCAGCAACGATCCGGGGCTCGTGATAGAATGTTTGAACGGTTACCGCCTGAAAGAGAAACTTCCTTCAAACCTGCTCGAGTTTACAGTACCAATGGGAATTCCGGAAGTGCTTAAACAAGGCAATGACGTTACGATAGTTTCCTACGGTTCTACCTTGCGCATTATCATGGATGCGGTTGCAAGGCTTGAGGAAAAAGGCATTAGCTGCGAAGTGATCGACGTGCAAACGCTATTGCCTTTTGACATACATCAGTCGATAGTCGAATCACTGAAGAAAACAAGCCGAATTGTTTTTGTGGATGAAGATGTGCCGGGCGGTGGCGCTGCATATATGTTCAACAAAATATTGGAAGAGCAGCAAGGATACAAATGGCTCGACGCGGCTCCGCGCACCATCACAGCTAAAGAACATCGACCCGCTTACGGAAGCGATGGCGACTACTTCAGCAAGCCTAACGCTGAAGATATTTTTGACACGATCGCTGAGTTGGCTGCCGAATAGTTTTATCCTGCAAAAAGAAAAAAGAATCGGGGACTTCAATTCGTTAACATCATTCCTTCGGCATTAGAGGTAAGAATAGCCAACTGAATAAAAATATTTCCATTTATCAATCGACGATGCACACATTTGTGCAATATTGCATTTCCATGTAATTTACCGCAGTGCAATCAAAAGAAAAGATACCGCTGTTCAAACAATGGAGCTATTGGTATGTGCTCGTCATCTCGGTATTGGTGCTGCTTGTTATTTTCTTTACCTGGTTCACCCGCCATTTTTCATGAGCACCGCCGATTGGATAGTATTGGTTTCAACGCTTCTGCTTATCGTAGT
>DASQJI010000736.1:0-2821 GCA_035631175.1 Parafilimonas sp. | reverse complement strand
ATGCATGAAATACTTTTCGATCTCTTCAAGCGATTTTCCTTTTGTCTCCGGCACAAGCCTGTAAACAAAAATGAAAGCAAAAATGGCCATCGTCATATATATCCAGAATGTGAATGCGCTTCCAATAGAATCGAGCAGCATAGGGAAAGATTGGGAAACAACAAACACCGATGTCCACAAAAAAAATATAGCAACAGACATTGCCTTTCCACGATTCCTGTTTGAAAAAATTTCCGCGATAACCACAAAAGCCAATGGCCCAAGCGATACCGCAAAGCATGCGATGTATGCAAGGATCGCGATCAGCACCAGATAGCCCTTTGCCAGGTCAAAATAAAATGCGGCACCGGTTATAGTGAGGCAAAACGCCATGCCTGCGATGCCGAGCAATAATAAAAATCTTCTTCCCCATTTGTCAACATATTTTATCGCCACCAGCGTAAACAAAACATTAATGATACCAACCAGCACGGTCTGCAGTAATGCAGAACTTGTGGCGTCGCCTGTTGATTTAAAAATTTCGGGCGCATAGTACATGATCGCGTTGATGCCCGTCACCTGGGAGAATATGCAAAGCACCACACCAATCACCAGCGCCTTGCGAATACCGGGTTTAAAAATTTCAGAGAAACTTCCTTTTTCGATGTCGAGCGTTTCTTTTATTTCTGCGAGCTCCTGCCTGGCCTTTTCTTTTCCATTCACTTTTGAAAGAATTTTATCGGCTTCCTTCCATCTTTCTTTAGATGCAAGCCATCGCGGACTTTCGGGAACAAAAAACAACATTGCGAGGAAAACAACTGAAGGAATAGCACCTGAACCAAACATCCAACGCCAGCCTATTGCTATATTCCAGGCTTCATCATGCCAGCCTGCGATCGCGGCGTTTACAAAATAGATGAGCAAAATGCCTGACACAATTCCAAGCTGGTTCACCGAAACCAATCTTCCGCGAATGTTCGCGGGTGCGATCTCTGCGATATACATTGGAGCCAGGATCGAAGCGACGCCTATGCCGATGCCGCCGATCAAACGAAAAATTACAAACCACGTCAAACTAAGCGGGATCGTTATTCCAATTGATGACACGGCAAACATGATCCCCGATAACACCAAAACTTTTTTTCTGCCGATCCTGTCGCTCAGCGATCCTGCGAATATTGCGCCGATCACACAGCCGATGAGCGCACAGGAAGCGATCCAACCTTTCATCGTAGGGGACAGGTTGTAAAGTTTTTCGATAAACCCAATGGCTCCCGCTACAACAGCGGTATCATAGCCAAATAACAATCCGCCGACTGCCGCAACGATCGTTGCTTTATACACGTACCATTTATTTCCCTGGTTTTCCATGCGTTTAATTGATTCGGTAATCGACAAGATTTTCGGTTCTTACAAAAGCTTTGATGGTCGCACATTGCTTGCCGTCGCTTTCACCAAACGGGCGAATCGTATATCCACCTACTGCGGCGGGCACAATAAAAGTCTCTGCATAATGAACAACATACGGTTCGAATGCATTCACGGGACTCTCGATGATAGCTTCTCTTCCTTCGATCAAATTCAAAACATTTACCACGCCATTCGTATTATGCTCCACTTTTCCAGTAAACCAATGACGCCGCGTTTCTATAAATGATGTGGCATCGAGGCCGGTTCTTTCTTCACACCAACCATCTCCTTGTGCAACGGGTTCAATTTGATTGATAATATTTTTCTCCGTCCATTTTGTTGTCCTGTCCCACTGTATCACTTGTTTGCCATGCTCCAGAGAGATAGGTCGCGGCTTTCCGTCAAGGCCCATTCTTCCCCAATCCCACAATTTAAAGGTGAAGATGTAGGGCGTTGCACTGATCTCAAGCACTACCGTATCAGCTCCTGAACAATGCACCGTGCCGGCAGGAATAAGAATGTGATCATGCTTCTTGATCAGCCATTTCTCCACGTACTTTTCTGCATCAAAGTCGCCTCCATCTTCCTGCACCGCCTGTAGTTCATGCAACATTTTTTCGGGAACGATATGCTCTTTAAGCCCGAGATACACAAAAGCGTTTTCCCTCGCATCGAGGATATAATAACTTTCATCCTGCGTGTAGGCCATTCCGAATTTTTCGCGGATATATTCCTTTAGCGGATGCACTTGCAAACTCAGGTTGCCGCCGTCTATCGTATCTAAGAAATCAAAACGGATGGGAAACTCGGCGCCGAATGCTTCATATACTTTTTTGCCTAACAATTTTTTCGGTTGCGCGAAGACAAGATTAATAGCAGGAGTTTCAAACAACACATCATCAAAGTCGAACAGCAAACTGTTTTCTTCCGGAACACAATCAAAACCCCATGCGAAATTTTGTTGGTCCCTGTCGAGGTCGCAAACTTCTTTCAACCACTGACCGCCCCAGGGGCCCGGATCAAAAAATGGAACCACCCTGAACGGCCTGCTCACCGTTGTTTTCAGTGCCTCAGAGAATACGCTGGCTGAGATCATTTTTGGTGTTCCCGCAATTGTTGTGTCCAGCACATAATCCCAGCTCGCCATCAATTCTTTTTTGTGCCTGTCGCATGCGCGCCAGTCAACAAAAAAACTACGCTTATATTGATATGAGAATTCTGCGTCATAATTATCGGCGCCAAGATTCTTGATTTCATTCCTCCTGAAACGCAGTTGGATTTCCCAGCGCGGCATATCAGCATATAACAAGAAGTCGGCCGCTGGTGCGATCAGCGAAGCACCTTGCCCGATAATGATAACCGTGTTCGCGGCTTCGTTAACTTCCTGCTGAATTGAATCGATCGTTAATCCATCAAAAAAGTCTCTTAATTC
>DASQJI010000735.1:0-6908 GCA_035631175.1 Parafilimonas sp. | reverse complement strand
ACCGTTCCCTCCTTGATATCCTCAGTCGCGAAAACTCCTCGTCCCCTTTTTAGCGATGGAGCGATTGTAACAACGGGTAAGATCATAACGTAAAAATTAGCGAATCTTGAATGACGGTAGCAAAGTCGATTGAATGAAATCGTGCGCCGGAAAGTTAGCCGCAATTTTACTGTTTGCGCAGCAACTCAAAAAATTAAATTGAATGTTGCTAATTTGCACGCATGAGCTTCGAATTGGAACAGCTTTCCATTAAAGAACAGTTTGAACAACTGATGCAGGAAAACGACCTGCAAGCCATTCGAAGGTTTCTTGACGACCAAAACATCAGCGACGTAGCCGATCTCATTTACGACCATCCGGATTATGAAGCGCAGATCATCGCCAACATGGCGATAAACCGCGCCTCAAAAGTTTTCAAAATATTAGATCTAAGTACACAAAAACAAATCGTACAGGAGCTACCGTCGTTCAAAACCGCGGAACTTTTGAACGATCTGCCGGCAGATGACAGGACAGATTTTCTCGAAGAACTTCCTAAAGAAGCCATTCGCGACCTCATTAAACAATTGAATCCCGAGGAGCGGAAAGTCACCCTTTCGTTGCTTGGTTACCCGGAAGACAGCGTTGGCCGTTTGATGACGCCTGACTATGTGTACGTGCATCCGTACAACACGGTTGAACAGGCACTGTCCACAATACGCAAAGTGGCCAAGAACAGCGAAACGATCGATGTTATCTATGTTCTGGATAAGAATGGTGAATTGATAGACGATCTTCGAATAAGAGACATCATTCTTGCATCACCAGACAAAAAGATCGATGAGTTGATGGATGGCCGTGTTGTTGCGTTAAATGTGAACGATGACCAGGAGCATGCAAGTGAAATATTTAAAATGAATAACCGTGTGGCTCTGCCTGTCACGGATGACAATAATATTTTGCTCGGCATCGTAACGATCGACGATATGTTGTGGGTTGCGAACGAAGAGTTCAGCGAAGACATTCAAAAGATAGGCGGTACCGAAGCCTTAAACCAACCGTATCTTGACATGCCGTTGCTCAAGCTCATAAAGAAAAGAGTTGGCTGGCTGATCATTTTGTTCGTGGGAGAAATGCTTACGGCAACGGCGATGGCGTATTTTTCAGACGAGATAAAAAAGGCAGTGGTACTGTCGATCTTTGTTCCGCTTATCATGAGCAGCGGCGGCAATAGTGGTTCACAAGCTTCCACACTCATCATACAGGCGCTTGCAGTGGGCGACGTAGCGCTTAGCGACTGGTGGCGCGTGATGCGACGTGAAATATTCAGCGGTTTAATGCTGGGAAGTGTGCTGGGGCTTATTGGCCTCATCCGCGTTGTTATCTGGCACATGTTAATGGCGCACGGAATAATCGAGGATCTGTACGGGCCTTATTGGTTGCTTATTGGCTTAAGCGTTGGATTCTCTTTGATTGGCGTTGTCCTATGGGGAACGCTATCCGGATCGATGCTGCCCATTATATTAAAAAGATTAGGCGCCGATCCTGCAGTTTCTTCTGCGCCGTTTGTTGCAACGCTGGTGGACGTAACCGGGCTGGTAATTTATTTTTCTATCGCGTATATTTTCTTAGAGGGATTGTTGTTGTAAGGATCTTAATTCCTAATTCCTAAATCCTAAATCCCGAATCCTCATTCCTCATTTCACATTCGCCACAACTCTCGCACCGGCGCGTTTTGCAGCCTGCATTACGCGAAATACTTCGCCATAATAAGAAACGGTGTCAGCGTTGATAACGACGGAAGGAGTATCGACGAAAGGTTTTTTGCGAAGAACTTCATATTTGAGTAAGCTGTCCAAAGAAGCCGGATCGATCTGGTGTTGGCCGATGTAAATGTTTTGCTCCTTATCAATCGACACAACGATCGTTTGCTTCGCTTTTGTATCCTTGGTACCTTTCGGATTATTTACTTTGATCACATTTGGATTCGCAAGTGTAGATACGATCAAAAAAAAGAGCAACAGGATGAACAGAATATCATTTAATGCGCCAGTGTGCACCTGTGGGTGAGCTCTTAATTTTCGCCTTATATTCATTAACCTTTTCCTTAAAAATTTGGATTAGCAAACGCGATTTACTTCAAACCTCAAACCTCAAACTTCAAACAGCTAGCGTGTAGGTTCTTGCAAAACATCAATAAACTCGCTGCTGGAAGCTTCCATTTTGTTGGCAGTTTTATCTACCTGCGTGCTTAAATAGTTGTAGCCAACGTATGCGATCACACCGATGATCAAGCCTGTGGCCGATGTGATCATCTTCACGTATATACCGCCGGCGATGGTGCCGAGTTCGAAATTGCCCGTGCTGTTTATCTCGTAGAACAATGTGATCATACCCACAATTGTTCCGAGGAATCCAAACATCGGGGCAATACCTGCTATCAGTGAAAGAATGTTCAGGTTACGCTCCATTTTATACATCTCGAGGCGTCCCACATTTTCCATACTTTTTTCAATTGCATCTATTGGCTTACCGATCCGCTGAATGCCTTTGTCGATGATACGCGCGACCGGGTTATCAGTATTGCGGGCAAGATTGCGCGCAGCAGTTACATTCCCGGTGATTATATTATCGCGGATGATGTTCATGAAGTTCGGATCGATCCTTGATGCCTTTCGGATAGCGATCAGTCTTTCAAAAAAAACAAAGATTGCGGCAGCAAGCAAAAGGTAGAGAGGATACATGATCCATCCCCCTTTATTCAGTAAACTCCAAAGATTGATGGTTTGAGCAGTTTGTTGTGCGGCTGTATTAATAAGATTAGTAGAATCGACCTGTAACAAAAACCCCATTCATTAACATTTTAATGTTTGCTAAAATACGTTCAACCACAAAACAACGCCTCTCGTGTGAATAAATTACCCTGCGATGTGATTTTAAGAAAGCTTTTGCAGGAGTTGGTTCGAAACGGATACGTCAGACGCTTTCAAAAGCGTCAGACGGATAAAACTCTTACATTGCCTTCATGTTTGCATGCAGGCAACTAACGCTTACGCATTTTCGCAATTATAGTTTCCAGCGTTTCGCTTTCACTCAGAATATCGTTGGGATTTTCGGAAGGAACGGAAGCGGAAAAACGAATTTGCTGGATGCGGTTTATTACCTGTGCTTTACAAAAAGCAGCTTTAGCCGCCCTGATGTACAAAGTGTAAAGAACGGATGCGCCGGTTTTCGTATAGAAGGAGCCTTTGAAAAGAATGAAATAAGCGAGAAACTCATTTGCATCTTGCGGGAGAATGGGCGTAAGGAATTTTCAATAAATGAAACATCCTATCACCGCTTCTCCGATCATATCGGAAAATTTCCATGCGTCATGATCGCTCCCGACGATGTAACGCTCATTACCGAGGGCAGTGAAGAACGGAGAAAATTCATCGATACGCTTCTTTCACAACTGCAACACGATTATCTCGAACAGCTAATAGGTTATAATAAGGTTCTTCAGCAACGAAACAGCTTTCTAAAATTTGCTTCAGAGAGAAGTGAGTGGGACGACTCGCTACTGGATATCCTGAACAAACAGTTAGTTGAAAAGGGCGATTTTATTCACCGTCGAAGGCTAGCTTTTCTGGAGATGTTTTTGCCCGCTGTCCTGCAACAATATATATCGATTGCCTCTCACGACGACATGCTGGTATTGAAATACGATAGTCAACTAATGAACGTGTCATTTGAAGAGTTGTTGCACCAAAATTTTCAGCGCGATCTTTACCTTCAACGAACAGGTTGCGGCATTCACAAAGACGATCTTGATATCCGGTTGAACGAAACACCGTTTAAGAATGTGGCTTCGCAGGGGCAACGGAAAAGTCTTTTGTTTGCGATGAAGCTGGCAGCCTTTGAGACATTAAAAGACAATAAAGGCTTCCCTCCCATTCTTTTGCTCGACGATGTTTTTGAAAAGCTCGACGAAGAGCGCATGCACAATTTGCTCGGGTATGTTTGTCTTAATACCAATGCGCACGTTTTCATTACCGATACACACGAGGAACGATTACAACAAGCTTTTATGAAGATTGGTAAGGACTTTCAGTTGATCGGACTTTAATTTTGGGTTTTCAACAAAGCTACGTGAAGGCACGAAGAGTAATTTTTTCGACAGCGACTGGTGTGTGCTGAGTGTTTGCAATCTTCGCACCTTCGCGGAAAATCAATCAAGCATATTCGATGACGAAATATTTTCCGCTCACCGTTTATTGCCTGCTGGCATCAAATCTATTATGGGCGCAACGGCACGATAATTTTACGCACGCGGACACGTTGCGTGGCAGCATCACAAAAGAGCGCGCGTGGTGGGATGTGCTGACATATGATATCACGGTAAAGCCTGACTTTAAGTCCAAAACAATTACCGGAAAAAATAGCATAAAGTATGCGATCCTGCGCCCGAGAGATACCGTCATGCAGATCGACCTGCAATATCCATTAGTTATCGACAGTGTTATTCAACATGATCGCCGCATCGATTTTAGGAAAATTGATTCTAATGTGTGGTTCGTAAGAACGCTTCCAGGTACAATAAAAGTCGCGTCAACGGCAGCAACAGGGTCCGTGTTAAATAACCCTGACTCGCTTACTGTTTACTATCACGGCAAACCGCGCGAAGCGTTTAATCCGCCATGGGATGGTGGTTGGATCTGGAAAAGCGACAACCTTGGCAGACCCTGGATGAGCGTTGCCTGCCAGGGGCTGGGTGCGAGTGTTTGGTATCCATGTAAAGATCATCAAAGCGACGAGCCGGATAAAGGCGCATCACTCTCTATTATTGTTCCTGATACCTTAGTTGCTGTTGCCAATGGAAGGCTTATTTCGCAAGAAAGCAGCAATGATGGGACCACCACATGGAAATGGATCGTAAAAAACCCGATAAACAATTACAACATTATCCCATATATCGGGAAATATGTGAACTGGAGCGACACATTACATGGCGAAAAAGGAACGCTTGATCTTAATTACTGGGTGCTCGACTACAACATCGACACTGCGAAGCGACAATTCCGCCAGGCGAAACCGATGCTTCGTTCGCTCGAATACTGGTTTGGCCCATATCCTTTTTATGAAGATGGATATAAACTAGTCGAATCACCGCATCTTGGGATGGAGCATCAAAGTGCAGTAGCGTATGGGAATGGTTTTCATAATGGATATCGCAATCACAGCGGTTGGATCGACCTGTCTGCTACGGGTTGGGGATTCAAATGGGATTTTATCATTGAGCATGAAAGCGCACATGAATGGTACGGAAATAACATCACTTCAAAAGACGTAGCGGATATGTGGATCCACGAAAGTTTTGCAAATTACAGCGAGACATTGTACACTGAATATTTGTATGGCAAGGAGGCCGGTAACGAATATAATTATGGTATTCGGAAGCGAATCAGGAACAACGTGCCCATTATCGCGCATTACGGCGTGAACGAAGAAAGCAACAGTCTCGACATGTATTACAAAGGCGGTAATATGCTGCAAACAGTTCGTCATGTTATAAATGATGATACCAAATGGCGAAACATCTTGCGCGGACTGAACAAAACATTCTACCACCAAACAGTGACCACACAGCAGGTAGAAAATTACATCACTAAAAGTTCGGGCGTTGACCTCACCAGGACATTTGATCAATATTTACGTAACACAACGATCCCTGTACTGGAGTATTATTATTCCGCTGATAAGAAGCAGGTCTTTTACCGATGGGACAGTTGTGTTTCCGGTTTTAATATGCCGCTGGTTCTGATGTATGAAGGAAAAAGCTTGCGCATCTATCCCACGGAAAAGTGGAAACAATTAAGTGATGTATCCTTCTTCGATCCGTCGCAGATCGATAAAAATTATTACATACATCTTAAGCAGGTTCAAAGAGAACATCTGTAGCACCTGCATTCGATGATTTTGTAATCTTGGCGCGACACTCATTGGCTGGATCCTTTTACGATTTGTTCACCAGCCTTTTTAGATAATCGGTCGTTACATCATTTTCGAGGACGGCTTTCAAGCCATCAAAATCTTTCAACTGCGTAGCCAGATCCTTCATTGCTTTAACCGCTATCTTCAAAAACGACGGTCCCAGGCTTAACCTGGCAACGCCCATATCCTGCAATTCATTTAATGATGGTATTCCGGGAACTGCTATCAGATTGACCGGCATTTTGATCTTAGCAAGTAATGCTTCGATTTGCAATTTATCTTTCAATGCTATCGGGAAAAAACAATCCGCCCCCGCGTCCTTATATGCCTTTGCCCTTTTTATAATTTCTTCCATGCGCGAATCTTCTGCAGTGAACAAGTTCGGGCGTATCATCACATCGGTTCTTGCGTTTACGAAGAGCGACATACCGGCGTCATCAGCTGCCCTTTTTATGATGCGTATCTTATTGCATTGCGTTTCTATTGGAAGAAATACGCGCGTCTTTTTAGAAGTGTCTTCAATATTGATTCCAGCAACGCCCGTTTGAAGAAGCGCTTTTATGTTTTCGTAGAGATCCCGTTCGTCATCGGCATAACCGGTTTCAAAGTCAGTGGTCACAGGGATATCGACCGTGCTTGTAATTCGCTGCAGGTTGTCGAAGACTCTGTCGATCGGGATGTTTTCTCCGTCGTCATAACCCTGCGAAAGAGCTACGGCGGCGCTGGCTGTAGCAACAGCCTGGTAGCCGAGGCTTTCTAAGAGCAGCGCACCGAGCGGATCCCAAATGTTTGGAAGTATTAGAAGTTTTCCGCTATGGTGAAGGCTATGAAAAATCTCTGCTTTTTCGGAGTGTGTCATTTTTACAGATCATCCGGAAACGTGTGAAAATTTTGCCAATACAAAATTAGTCGATTCGATTTTTTCGCAAGCGACCGTTTGAACCTGTGTTTTGCTT